>JBJTQS010000134.1:0-7606 GCA_046075765.1 Bacteroidota bacterium | reverse complement strand
GTTGCGAAACCGACGAATCATTGCTCACCTCTAAGATGCGCGCATCTTAGAGGTGAGCAATGATTCGTCGGTTTCGCAACGCAGATAAGTGTTTTTGCAGATGAATTTTCTGGAGTCATTATGCAGCAATGCGCCTGGTAGCAGCCTGGCTTCGGTCAGAATTTGAAATCCGTTGCATATGCCCATTACAAACCCTCCTTTGTCGGCGAATTCCATCACCTCTTGCATGATGGGTGAGAATCGAGCAATCGCTCCAGAGCGCAAGTAATCGCCATAAGAAAAACCGCCTGGAAGCACGATAAAATCACAACCTTGCAGGTCGTGGTCCTTATGCCAAAGCATAACGGTTTTTTGTCCCATCACATGCTGAAGAACATGCTGCATGTCGCGATCACAATTGGAGCCAGGGAAAACTACTACACCGAATTTCATTTTTGATTTTGCTTTTCACAAAATTACATCATTCATCTGACTTTTAAGATGCTGATAATCAACGCTGAAGGTTTAGCCGTCAGTTGAGATGTAAATCGGTGGGCTCTTTCCTGTATCTTCGCTGCAGATATTTGAATGCCAATGTCCACCGAAAAGGAAACACCAAATGACGCTTCAGAAACACTGAAGAACCTTCAAAAGGTGCGACAAGACTTATTGAGGCAGTTGGAAGAAACGCCCAATAATGAGGCTTCAGCAAAGAAGTTTTCCATGTTCTCGTCACCAAGAAACTACAGGCAGGATGAGTTGCATTGTGGATTGGAAGAGCATTCCCAAGAGGGTCGTTTTAGCAACAACTGATACAGTTTCTTTGATACTACCTCTGCTGTTGGTATTTTTGAGGCCGACTTCAACTTCACTATGTTCATAGAAACTCCCGGTCACATTTCAGGAACCCGTAAAGGGGCCATTGAGGTTATATGCGGCTCCATGTTTTCCGGAAAAACCGAGGAGTTGATCCGTAGGCTTAAAAGGGCCCGCATCGCTAAACAGAAGGTCGAGATTTTCAAACCCATGATCGATCAGCGGTACGATGAGAACAACATAGTGTCTCATGATGCAAATACCATCTTGTCAACACCCCTGCCCGCATCCGCAAATATTCTGTTGATGTGCAATGATGTGGATGTGATTGGAATCGATGAAGCCCAGTTTTTCGATAGCGGGTTGCCTTCCGTTTGTGAGCAGTTAGCCAACCAAGGTATTCGGGTAATTATTGCTGGTTTGGATATGGATTATTTGGGTAATCCTTTCGGACCGATGCCTAATCTGTTGGCTATAGCAGATTACATCACCAAGGTACATGCGATCTGCATGCATTGTGGCGACTTGGCCAACCATTCCCACCGTACTATCAATGAAGACAGCCTTGTTCTTTTAGGTGAAAAGGAAAGCTATATTCCGCTCTGCCGATCCTGTTTTGTAAAATCCAGGGCTAAACAACAGTAAGACATATCCGCGATGTTCAAGTATGTCATGTCAGATCTTGCAGCTATGGCCGGTGGCCGGTTGATAGGTGACGCTGACAAGGTGGAGTCGATCCGTCATTTGCTAACCGATAGTCGCAAGATGATGTCTCCATCAACATCGCTGTTCTTCGCGATGAAAGGTGATAGGCGTGATGGTCATGAGTTCATACCTGAGTTGTATGCCGCAGGAGTTCGTTCCTTCGTTGTTAGCGATGAATCATCCGTTGTGGCGTATCCGGATGCTTGTTTCTTGGTAGTGAACGATACATTGAATGCCCTTCAACAGATATCTTCGGAACATCGCAGCAAGTTCAAGTACCCTGTTGTAGCTATTACGGGCAGCAATGGAAAAACAATAGTTAAGGAGTGGCTTTATCAATTGTTGCGCGACAACTACCATATTGTTCGTAGTCCCAAAAGTTATAACTCACAAATTGGTGTGCCGCTTTCGGTTTGGGATATGCAAGAGGCCAATACTTTGGCTTTGTTTGAGGCGGGTATATCTGAACCAGGTGAGATGGAGAAGTTGGGTAAGGTCATACATCCCGACATAGGCATATTCACCAACCTTGGTTCGGCACATGACGAGAACTTCTCCGGAATGGAGCAAAAGGCCCTGGAGAAACTGAGGCTTTTTCCCCATTGTAAAAAGCTCATTTATTGCCGGGATTATTTGCTGATTTCGGATGCCATCAACCAAGCAGAATTTTTGCCAACCGATTTAGAGGTTTTTACTTGGTCCAAAAGACAAAATGCCGATCTGCAAATAGGCAGAATCAGTCGAGATAAAGGCGAAACGGAAATCCAAGGCATACACCGTAGCAGGTTTATTCACATACGAATTCCTTTCACCGATGATGCTTCCATCGAAAACGCCATACATTGCTGGGCGCTGATGCTCTTGTTGGGAATCGATTCCGATACCATCACCGAAAGGATGGCATCGCTCAGTCCTATTGCCATGCGGCTTGAGATGAAGGAAGGGATAAGCAATTGTTCCATCATCAACGATAGTTATAATTCTGATATCGGATCACTCACCATCGCTTTGGATTTCCTCAATCAGCAAAAGCAGCATCCCAAGCGCACGCTGATCTTGTCAGATATCCTGCAGAGTGGAAAGGACGAGGTCTCATTGTACGGGGAAGTCAGCGAACTGCTCCAAAGAAAAAATGTTACGCGACTGATAGGAATCGGACCTGCTATATCGAGACAAGCTTCCCGATTCAAATGCGATGCGGTTTTCTATCCCGATACCGAAGCATTTCTTCATGAGTTGCACTCGGGGTTGTTTTCCAATGAAACCATTTTGCTTAAAGGTGCGCGCACATTCGGTTTCGAGCGTATCGTGAGGATGTTGCAAAAGAAAGCCCACGAAACCGTTTTGGAAATCAATCTGAATTCCGTGGTCCATAATCTGAATTTTTACAAGTCACGTTTGGGTCCTGAAACGGGAATCATGGTTATGGTAAAGGCCTTCTCTTATGGCAGTGGAAGTTTTGAAATAGCCAACCTATTGCAGTTCCATCGGGTAGAGTATTTGGCGGTCGCGTACGCGGATGAAGGCATAGAACTTCGCAAAGCAGGGATCACACTACCGATCATGGTGATGAGTCCTGAAGAACAGAGTTATGATTCGATGGTGGATTACAATTTGGAGCCAGAGATATACAGTTTCAGAACCTTAGGTCAGTTCAGTGATGCGGTTCGTAAGAAGCGTCAGGGCGGAGAGCCATTCCCGATACACTTGAAATTGGATACAGGTATGCGCCGATTGGGTTTTGTGGAAGATGAACTCAACGAGTTGGTGGTTCGTATCAAGAACCAAAAGCATTTGCGCGTCACATCCATCTTCACCCATTTAGTAGCAAGTGATGAATCTACGCATGATCCTTTTACCAAAAATCAAGCGGCCCGATTCACCAGCATGGCAGACGCCATAACCACACATTTTACGCATCGCGTAAAGCGGCACGTGTTGAACTCTGCCGGCATATTACGATTCCCGGAATATCAATTTGACATGGTTAGATTGGGAATAGGGCTGCATGGCATCGCTGCCACTATGCACGAACAAAAACAACTCGAATTCGTTTCAACACTTCGAACAACCATCTCACAGATAAAATCCGTTAAAGCAGGTGAAACAGTAGGGTATTCAAGAAAGGGTGTGATTGAGCGCGATGCCCAAATCGCCACCGTAGGAATTGGATATGCTGACGGATTGCATAGGCGATTGTCAAACGGCAAAGGCTATATGGTGGTGGCCGGAAAAAAGTGTCCGATAGTGGGCAACATTTGCATGGACATGACTATGATAGACGTCACTGGATTGGATGTTCATGAAGGCGATGAGGTGATTGTTTTCGGGCCGGGATATACTATTTTGGAGATGGCCAAAGATTTGGAGACGATACCGTACGAAGTGCTTACATCCGTTTCCCAGCGTGTCAAAAGGGTATACTTCCACGAATGAAGACCAAATTCATCTAAACCCTCGATGGGAATTGCTTATCGCGGAATCTGAGGAAGAAATCCTCCACGTATTTTTTTATCAAAAGCCCTAGTAACACACTGGCGGATGTCGTGATGGTGAAGTCCAGCCATGAAGGCAAATCCATATCAAATTGTTTTATGCTACTATTAAAGACTTTGTTAACGAGTGTATGGATTACATAAATGGAGTAGGATGCGATACCGATTTTTGCAATCTGTTTTTTGAATATTTTCCACCAACCTGTCACTTCTGGTTTATGGTTTGATTCTACTGATAAAACCAAAAGGAGCACGAATGAAAAAGCTATGTATAGCATCGTGAACCCCCATGTTCTTACGAAAACGGATGTTTGTGCATCCAAGTAGGGTGTCCATGAAAGCAATAGTATGGATGTGATACCCAACAACAGTTTGTATTTCCTTACAAATCCCATCAGCGATTCAAAGTGGAATAGATGTAGGTAAGCCAATAACACACCAGCCATCAGTGAATCAATGCGAAGGTGCGTCAGCGTTTGGTTTCGGGCGAAATCATCGGGATTAATTGTATTCGAACTTATTCTCATCAACAGGCAAGCTACGAATATGAATGTACAAAAAGCGATAAAATTCCGGGTTGATGACAGCAGTTTTTTTATTTGGAACGATAAGGTGCAGTAAAACATAAAAGACAATGCCAATGCCATATAGAAATGTTCCTCAACAGCCAATGACCAGCTAGCAGGGTAAGCATATCCCCAACCGTTTATGTAGTTCTGGATGAAAAACAAATCAGCCAGCACCAGATTCAAATCTAATGGATGTGTTGCAATCCATAGATAGGGCAAATAAAAGATATAATAGACCGGATATATTTTAAGTCCACGCCGTATTAGAAACCTCCCAACATTTGTTTTTCCGGTTTCGTGTTGTTCTTTGAATAAAATTCCGGCAACTAGAAATCCGCTCAACACAAAAAACAAGTCAACCCCGATCCATCCGATATGGTAGCTGAAATCGTTGATCGATTGATGCCGAAGCATCACTAAAATAATGGCGATTCCTCTCAGGAAATCCAACCCTTGTGATCTTGAAGCACTCATCAAATGAAAGTTAAATGAGACTTCATAAAAAAGATTAAATCAGAATGTGAGCCCTGTTTGAGAGGCCAGTAGACAGATGACGATAATCAGGAAATACATTTCGCTCCACCACTTCTTTTTGCCCGCTAAAAAATAGTATGGGACCATGGTGGCAAAAGGAATCGACATGAAATAGTATCCGTAACCGTGGTCTTTGCCGCTGGCCCATACGCCGACCATTATAAAAATCAACAGTAAAAAAACAGTTTGCTGGTAAATCCTCACCCGCGTGGCATTCTTGTAAAAGTTGCGGTTGATTCGCCACGCAGAAAGAATCATAGTAACAATCACCATCGAAATGAAGAACCCTTCTTTTTGCATGATCTCTATTGGATTCAATTGGAATTCCAAATGTGAAAAAGGAAACAGTATCTCACCAATAGGACCTTTATCAAGGAAGTACAAGCAAACAAACGCCAGGAAAAGAGGAGTGCAAAAACCTATAATCAATACGATTATGTCGCGCAGGTTGATTGGTTTGAGTATAACTACCGCCAATAATGAAAAGGGCACAAGCAATATGGACGGAAACCAAAACAGACAAGATACTCCAGCCAAGAAAGCCGCATCGAAAACCAAGCTTAATGGGTTTGGGTTTTTATAGATTTTGAAAAGCTTGTCGAGGATGATTATGGTGAGTGAAATGACAGGCAATACTGGGTTTATTGAAAGAAAGACGGGCAATGAAGCGGCAAAAACTATAAAAAGTAATAGAGGCAACAACGATTTCTTGTATAACACCTCATGGTTGGCAGCCACCGTATTCCAATGGTAGGCTTGAGATCCTATCAAAAGAAACACAAGACATCCAACACACCAGCCGGGTAGATATGCAAAAACAGAGGTTAATACCAGGTATAGTGGCATGCTTCCCGAAGGGTCTATCATCACTTCGAAGTGCCCCCAAACAACCAAAGCCAACCCCAGCATCAGGATAGCAATCAGGTAACCAATTGGGTTCGAATCTTTGAAAGCGCTGACAATCATATTATTGAGTCAATCTTGGCATGTTTTTAAAGGGATAGCACGAGAGTTTGCTGTGGATTCAAAAATCAGTTAATTTTGGGGAAAATTAGAAAAGTCATGGATGCTGTTTGGTATGGAATAGCCGATTTGTTTGAATGGATTTTTGCTGTGGCAAAACCCTTTGGAAGAATGATTAATATTTTCTTCATTATCGTTGGTTTTGTTGGCACTTTCTATTGGTTGTGGTACGGTGAACACGTTCGCAAGGGAGGTCGCAATTACCTTTCTGAGAACAAGTAATGTTTGTTAGGCCTTTCCAATAAACGAAGGGTCATGCATTTATCCATCAGCTCAGGCGCCTTCTTTCAAGTCGTCACCTATATCCCTTCTGAAATATTTTCCCTCAAATGAAATGGCATCTGCACATGCCATTGATTTTTTCTGCGCCTCCTCAATGGATAATCCCATGGAAGTGATGGCCAATACCCGACCACCCGATGTAACAATAGCGCCATTTTGCTCGGAAGTGCCAGCATGAAAAACCATGCTGTCTGAACAGGCTTCCAACCCGTGAATGGTCTTCCCCTTTTCGATATCGCCTGGGTAGCCCCTGGATGCCATGATTACAGTTAGAGCGGTTTCGGCTGCTACATCTAATCGGACTTGATCCAATCGGAATTTCACCGTGTCTTCAAACAATTGAACCAAATCGTTTTTGATCCGCGGCATCACCACCTCTGTTTCTGGATCACCCATGCGGGCATTGTATTCAATCACAAAAGGCTCCCCATTCACATTCATCAATCCAATGAATACAAATCCCGTGTAAGGGATTCCTTCCTTGTGAAGTCCGTCAATGGTAGGCTTTACGATGCGATTTTCAACTTTTTGCATGAATGCATCATCAGCGAAAGGAACCGGAGATACAGCGCCCATACCACCTGTATTCGGACCGGTATCACCCTCTCCGATGCGTTTATAGTCTTTGGCCTCAGGTAAAATCACATATTGTTTGCCGTTAGTTAAAACGAAAACGCTCAGTTCTATCCCCTTCAAAAATTCTTCGATAACAACCGTAGAAGAGGCATTTCCGAATTTCGAATCCACTAACATGGCATGTAATTCCCTTTTGGCCTCTTCAAGATCATGAATGATAAGTACGCCTTTTCCTGCAGCCAATCCATCTGCCTTGAGCACGAATGGAGCTTTGAGTGTTTCGAGGAATTTGTAGCCGTCCTCAATGTTTGATGCATCAAAAGTTGCATAGCGTGCCGTTGGCACCGAGTTCCTCAACATGAATCTCTTTGAAAAATCCTTGCTGCCCTCTAACATGGCGCCTGCTTTACCAGGTCCAATAACCATCACATGATTCAACTCGGCATCCGACTCAAAAAAGTCGCGCACACCCTTTACCAATGGATCCTCCGGACCTACAATCAGCATCTGAATATGATTCTCAAGCACCGCTTTTTTCAGCCCTTCGAAATCGGTGCCTGACACTGATAGGTTAATGCCAAAACGTTGGCTGCCTGCATTGCCAGGGGCGATGAAAAGCTTATCGCA
>JBJTQS010000133.1:0-6404 GCA_046075765.1 Bacteroidota bacterium | reverse complement strand
GCATCTCCCGATTTAGGTGGAGCTTCGCCGGGATTGTTAAACACACAGTATCAAAACCAACAACCAGTTGAAAGTTTGACTTCCCTTTCACCAGAGATATTTTCTCCGGATATGGATGGCCACGACGACTTAGTGAACTTTCAATTGAAAAACGATTCACCAGGTACCGTGTTTAATGTTGCCATACTAAATCAGAACGGAAATTTAGTCTATGAAAACCGAAGGAATCGGCTTGCTGGTGTAACAGATTTTTTCAGTTGGGATGGCATCAACTACAAAGGCGAGTTGGCGGATCCTGGAATATATGTGGCGCTATTCGAAATCTTCAATCTTGCAGGAGAGGTAAAAAACGAAAAACTGGTTTTCGTGCTGGCTAAAAAGTATTGAAACTACAGAGCGAGCTTCAAGAACCTATGCGAACCGATGTCATGGTCAAAGAGCCCGCCATTGGTTTGTCGTTGAAAAGTGTGAGGCTATCAGAACCAGCTTGCAACGCCAAAGCATATAGCAAAGGCAAATAGTGCTCCGGTGTTGGAATTGCCAAATCGAACGCCTTGCCTCTTGATTTGTAATCAATCAATTTCTGATGATCACCTTTCAAAATATAACTTTTCATGGCGCTATCGGCATCTTGTGCCCAATCGTAGGCGAAACCCACTTCATTGATTTTATCCCAAGCCACCATGCCTAGATTATGAACCATGTTGCCACTGCCGATTATGAGTATTCCTTTGGAACGAAGTGATTGCAACTCCTTGGCCAAGTCATAGTGATACTGCGCAGGTTGAAAACGATCAATGCTCAATTGCAAAACAGGAATGTTTGCCTCTGGATAAAGGTGTTTGATAACACTCCATGCTCCGTGATCGAGACCCCACTGAGAGGCGTCTAATCCTATATCAACTTTTGAAACGGCGTTTTTTACTTCCTGGGCAACTGTTGGGCTTCCAGGTGCGGGATATTGAACATCGAAGAGGGCTTTAGGAAACCCGCCGAAATCGTGAATGGTTTTCGGATGCTCCATCGCCGTAACAAAAGTGCCTCGTGTTTCCCAATGTGCAGAGACGCACAATATGGCTCTGGGTAGCGGAATGGTTTTTACGACCTCTCTGAAGCCTCTTACAAACTCATTCTCTTCGATGGCATTCATCGGACTTCCATGCCCGAGAAAAAGCACGGGCATCCTTTCGGCAGATGAAAGCGGTTGGGTGATATTATGTAAATCCTGCAGGTTCATCGCAGAAGCACTCAAAGGCAAAGCTGCCATCAACTTGATAAAATCCTTGCGTTGCATGGAACAAAGTTAAACACAGAAAATGTCAATGTGTCAGCACAAGCTTTCTATGAATGGTTTTGGAATTCGAGGTTAATACTAGCTGGTACACACCATCCGCGTAAGCGCCTAGATCCAAAATCCAATTATCACTTTCAATTTGACTGGATGCGGCCAAGCGTCCACTACAGTCGTAAAGCTTGTAATAATAGTTGGCTGCGTGTTGAATGTTTAGCTTACTTGAGACCGGATTAGGAAAGAGCATAATCGTCTCAGGTAATTCTGTAGATGAAGTTCCGCTGGCTAAGTCGCACATGGATAACGTTGCTGTTGGATTGGTGAGGTAATTTTGTGATGAGCCTATTCCGCAATGGCCGTCATAATTATTCCCCCACATTCGCAATAGGTTGTCGTTTCCAATGGCCATGTTATGATAAGTGCCTGCAGATATTTCTTTGGTGCCTATTGGTAATGTGCATTGTACCGGTGTGTTTGATGTCACAAAGTTGCCGATGCCCAATTGGCCCTCTGTGTTTCTACCGAAAGTCCAGACCGTACTATCAGATTTCAATACGATACTGTGCTCCCATCCGGCAGCTACCGCGATGGCGCTCGGTATGGCATTAATTTGCTGCGGCGTATTATAATTTGTAGTGGTTCCCAGACCGAGCTGACCGTAATTGTTCTTGCCCCATGCCCATACCGTTCCATCGCTTTTAATTGCAAGCGAGTGGGAACCAGCTGCAGCGATAAAAACAACATTCGACAAAAAAATATTTTGCTGAGGAGAGTTATATGAAATGTTATTGCCTATGCCCAGCTGACCTGCTGCATTGCTACCCCACACCCAAACGGTGCCGTCGCTTTTCAAAGCAATTGAATGAGTATAGCCACCTGCAACTTGAGTGATGTTGGACAACCCGGCTACTTGCATGAATGTGCCCGATGGGTTCGTGCTCCCATTTCCAAGCTGTCCTTGTCCGTTGATGCCACAAGTATAGACCGATCCGTTTTGCTTTAGCGCCAAAGTGTGTTCATGTCCGCAAGCCACCGATCGAACATTGCTTAACCCAGCCACTTGTGTAGGCTGTGAAATGCTTAGGGCTGGAGATGATTGACCAAGTTGTCCACTTGAATTATAGCCCCATGTCCACAACGTTCCATCCTTTTTAACAGCCGTACAATGCGACCATCCTGCTGCTACGCTCTCCACATTGGAGATATTGGCATAGGTTGGCAAGGTGGCGATAGAAACAGTGGAACCGTTGCCCAGTTGTCCATACAAGTTATTGCCCCAGACCATAGCCTGACCCTGCGCACTCCATTGGGAGCAGGCAACCATGGTATGGCCTCCACCAGCCGAAATGGTTTGCGCAGAAAGCTTGGTTTCGGGCAAAAACAGGCCGATAATAAAAACGAGAATTATGCTTTTTTTCATTTGGCATTTCATTATCCTATCCAAATGTAATGAAACGAAATTGATATTCAATCACCGTACAACTCCAAATAGGTTTCGGGTTCTTGATCCAAACAATCCAGCTCCGCGGAAATCATGCGCTCTACCAATCCTATCATTTTTGTGGAATCAATGTCAAGACCAAACAAACCCTTTTCGGACTCACATTGGATAATGGCATTTATCAAGAATAGACGCGCATCATCCAGAAAAACCCGCTCACGTTCAACCCTGGCCTCGAAAAGTATTTTTTCCATCATTTCGTTTGTATCCATCGCTGCTTATTAAATAAATTTTAAAGTATTTTATTGAGGTGATTTCAAAAGCTGAAGGATTTTTTCTTGGTTTTCTTTGAGTTCATTTATCTGGTTTTGCAATGACTTAAAAACCTCTTGCGCTTCAGTTGGAAAGGCTTCTATTATCTTTTCATTAGGATCTGGTATATACTCAAGCACTTTGAACATGCGGTAGTCTTCGTAGGCCATTCTACAAAGAGCGTATTTGCCATCGCTGGTCACATCCCATCCACACACACCGCCCCATACAAGGGGACTTCCATTGTACCAACCGTCGCAACCGCCCGCATAACAAGGGTTACTATAACCTTCCTTGTTGCACCAATACATAACACCCCGCCAATCCTCTTTGAAAACCGGCTCCAGCTGGATGCCGAACTTTTTCTTCAAAGATTCAATTTGATTGATTGGCAAAAAGTTTTCAACTATATGTTTTGCCCAAGCCGTTTGTCTGATTATTTCTTTGCTCATGGTTATTGAATTTTTTAGTTTGTTTTTACCATTAGATTTTTATCCAGAGTTTTTCATCCCACCCCGACTGGAATTCCAAATGGGCCGCCAAAGAAAACATAAATGTTTGACAGAATCTGTCAATTCTGAAATATGTTGAAATATTGTTCGATTGAGTTTATAAATCAGAATTTGCTTGAGTTGCCTTTTTTGTTGTGAATTAGATTAGTTGTTCGACTCAGACTTGCTCGCCAAAAAGTGTTTCTAAAATTCTTGATTAATTTGACCAACGAAATCCCGACTCTTGCCAAATTTTATGTAGCTCAGCAGCTTTTACAATGTACATTTAGGTTGTTAGCGGATTCTTCCGCACGATCGCTGTCCGGGTTCCCCATCTTCCCAAGCTACAGCGATCAACTCCCGTAACAGGGACTTTGGTTTTTACCCGGACCACACACACGGTCCGGGTTTTTCTTTTAAAAAACAAAGCCACGGAGTTACGGCTCCATGGCTTTAAAAAATGTTTGTAATGGTGTTGTTAATGCGTTGGTGTCTGGCTTTTCATGGTCAGCCTGTAAAATGCTACTATACCCACTACGGTTGCAATGAAAGAAGCTATCATCATGATCCCGGGATTGTCATGAGTTAAGAAGGCTTTTCTGAAAGGAACCAAAATGATAAACAATGCGATCAATACGGCGGCAATTCTTCGAGTGTTCATGGCTTTGTTTTTTGAAGTGTTGTTTTGAATTACATGAACAAAGGTATTTTCAAAGGCCTCCAGGGTAAATGATGGTCGTCAGACCCAACCTATGATTTGTATCATCTATTCCTAAAAGGCTTGTCGGTCATTCAAAAATCCTGATTCGCCAACCAAAAGCCCCCTTTCACCAAAATGCACGCTTTTGCCCAATGGCGCGAGGTATTTTGCTTTCAAATAACAATGATTTATGGAACAGCAACTGACAGCAGCGGAATTCAACCTTCTTACTAACGATGAAAAATCCTGGCATTTATGGCACGGCGCCGCCTTTTTGATGGCCTACAGGAACGATACACACCGAGTAAACCTTTTCCACCTGAACGACTATTACATCGAATTGTGGTACAACACAACCTCCAACCAAATCGACAAAATATTCGCTTTCCGATCCATTGAATTACTGGAGCCATTCTTGAAGTACATTGAACTCGACGCTCCGGTAATGAAATAACAGCCCCATCTTCATTCTTGATAAATTGCAAAGGCGTCTCTACAGGCGCCTTTCTCTTTTTTATATATAACTAGCAGATAAATAGCGTTTTACCAACAAGACAAAAAGTTTGGCACGGCTTTGGATTGTGTGTTGTCATGTTTAACCTAAAATATGGAGGACAGCAACATGAAAAAAGTATTACTCATTATCGCCTTGCTCTTCGCCTCCGCGCGTATCCACGCATCACACGCGGGGTCTGAGCTTCACATCAGGATGTTCGACAATTCCTGGTTTACCGTTACCATCGATCGTCAGCGCTTTACCGAGCCGGTAACTCGCTTCCACCTCGACGAGGTAGCTCCAGGAAGCCGTTACATCACCATCACCAAAGTAGCCAATGCCGGCCATCACAGCTACGGCGGGATCCGTCACCTGGTAGTATTCAGCGGATACGTGAACATACCTGCCTCTTCAGAGGTTCGCGCCATGGTTGACCGCGCACGCAGATTCCGAATCAACCGCATTGAGCCTTTGTATGCATGCGAGCCTGTGATTACCCAACCTGTTTGCAACATGCCTCCTGTGATACCAGTTGTGTATGGCATGGATGATTACGCCTTCGAAGGCCTGATGAACACCTTGCGCAACATGAGTTTTGAAAGCAGCCGGATGTCTGTTGCCAGAAACGCCATCATGTCAAACAACTTCACTTCACGCCAAGTGGCCGATATGATGGGTCTGATGACTTTCGACTCTTCGAGGTTGGAGCTGGCCAAATTAGCCTACGGTAAAACCATCGACCGAGAAAACTATTGGGTAGTTTACAACCTCTTCACCTTTGAAAGCAGCATCGTTGAGCTGAACAACTACATAAGCAGAGCCTGACCCGTAAGTCGGACCTGATCAACGAAGCGGACCCGTAAGTCCGCTTTTTTATTGGAAGAATAAATTCACCGACTGCTTTTTCACATACGAAGCCAATCGGTTGGTGTCTTCCACAAAACCGATTTGCTTGATAAGCTTATTGCAAACCACAACCTCCACATAACGCCCGTACAGTTCATACAAAGCACACGTGTTGTCGCGTCGCTTGCGCAGAGCGATGAAATTTCCCTCTTCTAACAAGAGTTCGGCCCTGGTTTCGAGGTCCTCCGAAAGAAATTTTCCTATGTCCATGCGCATTTATACCCGAAATCGACTCCACGGTTTTTAAAAAATGGGGGGAAACCTTACAGATGGATTTCATTTTTCATGATATACACCCCCCTAGCCCCCTGTATTTCAAACCCGATTATGAATGGTGAGCCGTTGAAAAGTTATATTTCGGTTGTAGCCAAGGCTCTTGTCTATTGGTAATTTTGAAGCATCAAACCCACCGAACCATGATGAAGGTTGCCAGGATTCTTATTTGTGTTTTCACAGCGAGCATGCTTGTAAGCTCATGCTCTTTTGAAAAGCGATTATACACAAAGGGCTATCACATAGATTGGGTATCCAAAAACCACAAAACAGAAAACAGCACAGAAGCTCAAACAATCCGCCAATCGGCTACTGAGCATGACTCGTTCAATGAGACCGGACCCGCCGTTGCAATTAAAAGTAGCACAACACAAGAAACCTTTTCTCCGATCAACATCATTAAACCAACAGAAAATAACACCAGTGCTTTAGCCTCAGAAAAAATAATTGTTCCTCCATCCACCACCGTCAACCGAACCGTTGAAGTGGCAAGG
>JBJTQS010000132.1:0-5782 GCA_046075765.1 Bacteroidota bacterium | reverse complement strand
CGTTTGAGCGCCATCTCAAGCGGTATAATCGCCATTAGCGAATTGCAAAAGCATGAATTATGTGAAATCCACAAAGTTTGTAAAGCTGAAAAAACTTATGTAGTTCCACTTGGCTTTGATTTAAATCGTTTTCACGAATTGGGTAGCGATATTCGATTAGATTTTCGAAGCAGGTTTCATATTCCAGAAGACGCTATTGCAATTGGAATAATTGGCAGATTGGTGCCAATAAAAAATCATTCTTTATTTCTCGAGGCTTTTCAAAAGGTAAAGGAGCAATGCAGCCAAAACATCAAAGCTATAATTGTTGGGGATGGTGAGGACCGTCTGATGTTAGAGAAACTTTGCCAATCCAAGAACCTCGGAGTTTCTACAGTTGAGAATCCTCAGACTGATTATGATGTGGTATTCACATCTTGGATTTACGAGGTTGAAACCGCCTTGGCAGGATGTGACATAATTGCTCTGACCAGTTTGAATGAAGGCACTCCAGTTAGTTTGATAGAGGCCCAAGCCGCGGGCAAACCAATTGTATCAACAAATGTGGGTGGCATTTCCAATGTTGTTAACGAAAATCAGACAGCTCTTCTTTCTGCCAGTCAAGACTTGGAATCATTTTCTAAAAATTTGAAGGCATTAGTGGAGTCGGAAAGTTTACGAAAATTATTTTCCAACAATGGGTGGCCATTTGTGAAGCAAAGGTTTCATTATGAGAGACTTGTAAGTGATGTAAAACGATTGTATTTTGATTTACTATCCAAACTCAATTAGGCTGATTATCAATGCGAAGGATTTATTTATTAACTTTGAAAATGGATATTGTTGGTAAATATGCGTAAAATACTTGTATTCATTTTGTTAGCAACGATCATTTCGAGCTGTAATTACAACTCAAGTGTGGTGTTTAAACTACCAAACAAGTACGAATTTGCGTCTGATTCCTCCTACAATGTAACGAACTATAAGATAGCACCTTTTGACAAGTTATCTGTTCGAGTTTTGGTCAACAACGGCTCAAGACTTCTAGATTTAAGTGCTGGGGTGTCAAATGTTGAAGTCAGTGGAACTGGTGGGGGAACAGGTGGTGTGGCCGGATCTATAATGGATGAACTTAAAGTGGATAGTGATGGTGGCGTGCGACTTCCTTTGGTTGGCAATGTTGGCGTTGGTGGATTCACCATAGATCAGGCAGAAAAACTAATTGAGGATAAATATTCAAAATATTATGTCGACCCATTTGTTGTCGTCAAAGTGACAAACAGAAGTGTTATTATTTTTTCCGGTAATGGTGGTGCTGCACAAGTGGTTACTTTGGTAAATGAAAAGACTACGCTCATTGAAGCATTAGCGATGTCGGGGGGGATCGATTCCAAAGGCAAATCAAAAAGCATCAGATTAGTAAGAAAGTCTGGGACCGACTACAAGATTTATCATGTTGACTTATCAAAGCCTGAAGGTGTTTCGTCTGGTCAAATGATAGTTGAGGCAAATGATTTAATCTACATAGATCAAGTGAAGGGAATAACTAGGAACATTTCGGCTGATTTCTCCACTGTCGTAGGGTTGATTGTCAGTATTTTATTATTATTTGACTTAGCTAACAAGAACTTTTAATTAGAACATTCCATTTTCCACCTCCATGGCAAGGAAAAAAATAGGAGCATTTAACGAAGATTTTGACTTCAGGCTATTTTCGGTAATAGCCAGGAAAAACGCTATTTGGCTTGCTCTTTTCATTTTAGTTTCTTTCTCGATAGCATTTGTCTACATACGTTATACGGCACCCTCGTATGAGGCTTACACGGTGTTGAAACTTTCCAATGACGAAAATCAACCGATAAATGTTTTAGGTCAGAGAAACTTCAACCAGGGCGACAATGCTACTAAGTTGGCTGGTGATATTGAACTTATACGTTCTCAAGTATTGGCCCAGCGCGTTGTCAACTCAATGGACATAGGTATAAGCTATTTCTCCAAGGGTAGAGTTCTTGATTTCGAACTTTATTCAGGAACACCCTTTACTGTATCTGTTGACATCAAAGATTCATCTATAATGAATCAGCCAATCTTGGTTGATTTCATAAATAAGGGTAAGTATAATATTTCCTTTTCCCATAGCGGTAGGAAAGAAATAGTTAAGAACCTTAGTGTTGGTAAATCCATCAATCTACCATTCGGCTCACTTGTGTTGAAATCGAGAGGCAATTTCAACATTACTTCTGAAGACGGTGAGTTGAACTCTAACGGATACTATTTCGTATTGAATAGCCCCGAGATAAATTCATTGAGAATCATCAAATCCTTAACGGTCATCCCATTGAATGTGGATGCCAACACCGTTGTACTGAAAGTCACAGACAAAAACGCAATCAAGGCAGCAGACATTGCAAACCACCTGGCTGAACAATTTAACAAATACGATGTTGAAAAAAGCAGCGAAGCAGCCAATAGTGTTTTGGTGTTTTTGGATACGACTCTGAACTCGGTTAACGCTGAATTGATGAATTCCGAAGACAAGTTGGAGTCATTTAAAAAAAGCAATAAATTAAGTGACCCTAACCAATCTTTGATTGACGTAACAACGAAGATTTCTGTTTTGGAAGACGAATACGCGAAAACTAATTTTGAACTGAGCGTAGCTCAAAAGATACAGAATGAGATTAGCGCACTTAAGGATGTAAATGACTATCTTTTTCAGCTATCAGGAGTTAATGAAAGCACTCAATTGGCCGCAGAGACTGCCAAATTAAAAGAACTCATCATTGAAAGAAATGCTTTGGTTGGGCAGGTTACAGACAAATCAGAATCAGCTCGTCAGTTGAATAATCGTATTGCTGAGCAAAAGGATGTGATTTTGAGTGTTGTTGACAATCATGCGCGAAAGCTCAGGCAGCAAAAACAGAATTTAGAGAACCTCATAGGCAGGCAAGATGCAAGGTTTTCAGGTTTACCGGAAAAACAGGCAGAGTACGGTAGATTGATGAGGATGTACAGCATCAATGAAAAATTCTATAGTCTGCTTCTAGAGAAAAAGGCTGAATTCTCAATTACCCGCGCTGGTTTTGTACCAAAGAATGTAATCCTTGAAAAGGCAATCATCCCTACATCTCCAGTGTCACCCAAAAGGTTATTGGTTTTATCCATCAGTCTCATGGTGGGATTTTTGGCTGGTTTTATATTGATGATTGTAAAATACCTGTTGCACGATGAAATCGGCACATTTGACGATGTGATTTCTTTCACTGATGCTGCAATTCTTGGAATAGTTCCCAAATACAAAAGAGAGATACCCATTTCACAACTTCTGGTGGATAAGAACCCGAAATCAGTGATTTCAGAATCTTTCCGCTCTATTAGAACAAACCTTCAGTTTATCTCCAATGACCCTAATGCCAAATTACTTGCAGTGACTTCAACCATTTCCGGAGAAGGAAAAACATTCAATGCGATAAACCTTGGTGGAGTTATTGCATTTTCTGGAAAAAAGGTCATCATCATCGATTTGGATATGCGTAAGCCAAAAATCCACTTGGGTTTCAATGTCGAGAACAATGTCGGAGTTAGCACCATTTTGATCGGACGAAACGATTACAAAGACTGTATCAATAAGTCATCTTTGGAAAACTTACACTTTATTACTGCAGGACCAATTCCTCCGAACCCTTCTGAATTGATCATAAGCAAACAGATGGACGAACTGCTGGAATCATTAAAAAAGGAATATGACCTGGTTATCTGCGATACCCCTCCTGTTGGAATTGTAAGTGACGGCATTAGTATTTTCCAAAAAGCGGACTTCCCCTTGTACATCCTAAGGGCAAATTATTCTCGGAAACTATTCTTGAATAACGTTAACAAGCTCATGGATGAGAACAAAATCAAGAAGTTGTCACTTGTTCTGAACAGTGTTGACCTTTCGCGTGTGAGATATGGCTATGGTTATAATTACAGCTACGGATACGGATATGGTTATGGCTACGGTTATGGCTATGGTTATTATGAGGAAGACAAGGGCGAGCCGGGGAAATTGCAGAAAATCAAAGGATTCTTTACCGGGAAAAGTAAATGATTGTAGAATCGTTTGAAATAAATGGCCCATTACTGTTCATTCCCGATATATTTCGAGATGAGCGAGGCGATTTCATTGAAACATTTTCACTAAAGCAGTTTAATGAATACATACCTGAAACCAAATTTGTTCAAGACAATCAATCTCGATCTCGTAAAAATGTTTTGAGAGGTTTACATTTCCAAAATAAACCATTTGAACAAGGTAAGCTGGTCAGAGTTTCCAAAGGTGCTGTTATGGACGTTATCGTTGATATTAGACCGAACTCCCCTACCCGATTTCATCATTTAAAAATAGGTTTGGATGACCAATTGTGCAAGATACTATGGATTCCTCCTGGCTTTGCCCATGGATTCCTATCGTTAATTGAAGGAACAATATTCAATTACAAATGCACGAATTACTACAATAAGGCATCGGAGCTAGGTATTCGGTGGAACGATCCATCACTTAACATTGACTGGTCTATCGCCAATCCAATTGTTTCTCAAAAAGACTCTGAGCTGCCTTTGACTTCCGATCTAATCGAAACACTGCATCATATTCAAGACATCAACAAATAATAGAGATGAGCGAACTGCTGAATCGTCACTACCATTTGATAATCTACGTCCTGTTTTTTTTCAGCACATTGATATTTGCCTTTTTGATGAATAATCTTTTCCTTAGGTTTTTCAGAACACTGGGTATAAGGAATGCAAATGATGGTACAGTCATAAGATGGGGTACGATGTCCAAACCTGCTGTAGGTGGTATAACATTTTACATCACATTTCTTTTGGCAGTAGCCTGCTATTCTGTTTTTTTCAGTCCTAGCCAGGTGTTTTATAATGCTAAGTTTGTAGGGCTTTTGCTATCCATGGCACTCGGCTTCATAATTGGATTGGCCGATGATGCTTATGATACCAAGCCTTTTCTGAAATTTTTTATTCAATTTGCTTGCGGACTAATCCTTTACACTTCAGGAATCCGAATTGAGTTGTTTGATTTCTGGATGCTTAACATGCTTTTAACGGTTTTTTGGGTAGTTGGAATTATGAACTCAGTAAATATGCTTGATAATATGGACGGTATAACTACCCTCGTATCGTTAGGCGTAATACTATCCGTCATTGTAATTATAGTTTCAAATGGAGATTTGGAGAACTTGCATTTGATCATTTTAATAGGACTAATTGGAGCATTATTCAGTTTCCTTTATTTCAATTGGAACCCATCTAGGATGTATATGGGTGACACTGGTAGTCAGTTTCTGGGAGCATTATTAGCGGCAATTGGAATAATGTACTTGTGGAATGATGTTTATACCGATGGACAAGGTTTTGTTTCAAGAAAGATTGTATTGGTATTAATGAGTTTTATATTGCCAATTATTGACACAACGTGTGTTGTAATCAATAGAATTTCTCGTGGGCAATCACCTTTTGTTGGTGGGAAAGACCACACTACACATAGTTTAGCATATTTAGGTTTAACTGACAGGCAGGTTGCTTTGGTCTTTTCCGCTTTAGCATTATTTTCTGTTTTCCAGGTTTACTTAATAGAGTTTCATCTACGTGATTGGGATCATACCTATACAATTATGTTTATCGCATATTTTGTATTACTGCTATCCTATTTCATGTTTACCACTCGAAGAGCTGAAAAAAGGAATTTTACCCTAAAAAAGCACTAGAAGAAACATTGAACTTTTCAAATTGAATGGAATTCCAG
>JBJTQS010000131.1:0-11005 GCA_046075765.1 Bacteroidota bacterium | reverse complement strand
CAAAAACCAAGCCAAAGTTGATGGCTTTCTTTGGCAATCGATGTAAATTTAAAAAGCCTTTTGGTTGGATATACGTTTGAATGAAATATTCTATCAACATCATTAACGCGCTGTAAAACAAATTTATATGAAAATCAAGGTTCTGGTAATAGGGAAAACAGTCCCCGCTTTTATGGCTGATGGTGTTGAGGAGTATTGTGGACGGATTCGTCATTATTGCAATTTCGAATACGAGGTATTGCCTGATGTGAAGCGCTCACCGTCTGTTACGGCCGACAAATTATGCGAGATGGAGTGTGAATCATTTTTGAAAAGACTGAAGCCTACTGATTTTGTGGTGTTAATGGACGAAAGGGGAGTCTTTCAGGATTCTATGAAAATGGCCCAATCAATAGGGCAATGGATGAATTCGGGCGCTGTGAATCCGGTTTTCATAATTGGCGGCGCCTTTGGTTTCGGTGAGGGACTGCGAAAAAGAGCAAATGCTTTATGGTCTTTGTCTCCATTGACCTTTTCTCACCAATTGGCTCGGTTGGTTTTTGCAGAGCAATTATATAGGGCTTTCACGATTATCCGTGGGGAGCCATATCACCATAAGTGAACCTAATTCAATAGTCCAAGCTTACGATATATGGATGCATATTTCTCAATTCCCTTTTGCAGGGAGTAGAAGTCTTCAGCCCCTTTTCGAATCTGATCTTTAGGTAAGTTTTTGGTTTGTTCAAATGCGGCTACTGCTTTATCCATGGATAGCTCATCATCCAGATCAATAACATCACCGCAATGGTATTGCCTAATGACTTCGTCAGTATCTCCAATACCTGCATTGCAAATGATGGGTTTACCCATTCCCATCAATTCTCCTTGTTTGGTAGGGGAGGAGGCCGACTTCGAGTAGGTGGGTCTGATGAAAAAAACGGAAACATCGAAGAGGCTGATGGCTGCAGGAACCTCTTCTCTGGTGGCCGACAAAACTCCGATTTTGGAACTCGGCACCCCTTTGTTTTCTGCTGCCTTTAAAATCGTTTCCTGGTGCTCTGTAGTTACCAGCAGGAAGTACGCATTGGGGTATCTTACAAGTAGTCTTTTATAGAACTCCAGCATCTCATCCAACATATACCAAGTGCCTATGGCACCTAAGTATCCTAAAACTGGTTGATGATTTTTTATACCTGCACGAATTTTAAGCTCATCAATGCTATCGCTGTTCAAATTACGATGATCGAAATGTTCTAAGTCGGCACAGCAAGGTATGATGTGGATTTTGCTTTTTGAAATATTGAAATCCGATTGAATAATGTTTGCTCCTCGTGCGGTCAGGCTAACAATCACATCCGCTGCAGCGAACATCCGTTTCTCTTGGTTCTTGAAGTATTTGTAGACTGTATTGTAAATTGGATTTTCTAGATTCCATAATCCTCCCTCCACGCGTTCATCCGCCCAGAAGCCTCTAATGTCGAAAACGAATCTAGTGCCGAATCGTTTTTGTAGCTTCATGCCAACCAATCCGCTGATGTAGCTGCGACAATGAACGGCCTGTACATTATGCTCTTGAATGATTTTTGAAGCCATTCGTTCCATCCGTGACTTATCCCATATTGTGGAGATAACGGGAGGTTTGCGCGTATAGGTGAGCGGATGCCATTGAATGCCGTTTGTTTGAGTAATCGTCCTAACTGTTTCAGCATGTTTGGCAAAGGCCTCATGCTTCTCAAAACTAACCAAATGAAATTTCAAGCCGAGTTTGGTAAGTCCGATCAGATAAGGTAGAACTTGAGATCTGCCCAACGGGTCGGTCATGCCATCATAGGAAAGGTACAGGACTGTGGACAACTTTTGTTCTTTTGTGCAAAATAAGGAGTAATTACAATGTGCTCGGCAAATTTGCCAATAGTAATTTTGATAGCATGAAAAAACTGTTGTTGCTGATTCCCGCATTGTTATTATTAGCCATGAATGGGGGGCATTGCTCTTCCAATAAATATCCCTCAGATGGTATTTATCTAACCTTTTCAACCTTTCGTTCGGGTGAACCAGACATCCGCAGAGAACAACTTTTCAAGGACTTAAAGGCAAATCAACCTGCTGTTTCCTTTAGGCAGTGGTTTAATTCGCCCGAAAAATATCTGCAAACAGATACGGCAGGCGTGGTGCCTTTTGGCGAGACGCCCGTTTGGGGCTATGTAGAAAATGGTACTCTTTATATTCTTTTGAATGGTAAATTCCACAAGATGCTACTGCTCGGAACCATCAGTTATTTTTTGGAATCATATCCGGTTGTCCGTGGACAAATGAGTCCGGTGGTGACCGATGCCAGAACGGTATCTTCTTACAAACTGTTAGACATGAAAACCGGCAGGGTTGGTACTTATGAGGCAGGAAGACTTGAAACACTTATGAAGGACGATCAGGAGTTGTTTGATGAATTCCGCTCAATTGTATCGGCTAAGACTAAGGAGAAAAAGATGTACTCTTTCATGGAGCGTTACAATCAACGGCATCAGCTTACTGCCATAATAGAATGAAAAAAGCCCGACAACAGATGTTATCGGGCCTTTTAAGTATTTATTGGATTATTTTTTAGGTTTAACCAATTGTAGGTTCACTTTGAAGTCCACATCTTGTCCTACTACCGCGCCACCTGCCTCTGTAAGTGTATTCCATTTAAGGCCGTAATCAAAGCGATTGATTTTGCCAGTGATTTTAAATCCAGCTTTGGTGTTGCCCCATGGATCGGTAGCCGTACCGGTGTAAACAACATCGAGCGTTACGGTTTTAGTTACATCACGGATGGTGAGATCTCCCGTGAGTTTGTATTTGCCTTTGCCAGCGGCTTTCATTTGACGGCCTTTGAAATTGATTTCTGAGTACTTGTTGGCATTGAAAAAGTCATCGCTTTTCAAATGCTCATCCCGCATTTGGTTATCGGTATTGATGGATTTCACCTTAATCGAGAAATCAACTTTTGCATCAGAAAAATCTGGTTTGTCTGCAAGTACGTTGCTGCTGAATTCCTTGAAAGTACCTGTGACTTCTGAAATCACCAAGTGTGTTACGGTGAATGTTACTTGCGAGTGGGCGTTGTCAACGTCCCAGCGGTTTGTTTGTGCTTGTGTTCCCAAGGTACAAGCCAATGCGAAAATTGTTAAAATGGTTTTTTTCATATTTGTTTTAGATTTTGAGTGGCACAAAGATACAATTAAATATATGTCATAACATATATATTTTGGCGATTGATTCAAGTATTTGATATATAATAATATAAATTAGCCTTGTGAAGCGAAATTACAAATATGCTTGGAGTTTGTTACCTGCGATATTGGTGCTAGTCGGAAATATTTTGGGCGGTTGGTGGGTAGCTTTAAATGCGGCGTTTGTTTTTCTGTTTCTGACTTTGTTGGAGTTCTTTTTGCCGGATGATGTATCAAATGAACAGGATTCCAATGCGTGGTTTCCGGATGTGCTTTTGTTTATTCATGCTGCTTTGCAAACACTATGCATAGCATCGTTACTATGGACCTTGCATGCTAATGAATATTCGTTAGTGCAGTATTTCCTGTTGGCTTTGTCGGTTGGTGCTAATTCTGGGGCCTCGGCCATAGTTATAGCCCATGAACTCATCCATAGAAAGAACCGTTGGTATAGGCTTGTAGGGTCATATCTGTTATTCACTGCTGGCAACATTTATTTCTATGTGGATCATCTCAAGGTTCATCACAAACATGTGGGAACAGATGAGGATCCCGCTACCGCGAGAAAAGGAGAAACGGTTTACGGTTTCTTTAAAAGAAGTATAATTGGACAAATCGCCAGTGCCTGGCAAGTGGAGAAACACCGACTGACTGCTTCAAATCGATCTCAATTCTCAATGAGTAACTATTTGGTCGCTTCCTTATTCCTGTTCTCGGTTTTATTGCTGGCCATTTTCTTTTGGTTGGGATGGTTAGGCGTAGCTGTTTATATGTTGCAGGTGTTTTTCGCTAACTTCTTGTTGGAGTACACGAATTACATTGAGCACTACGGCCTCACTCGTAAACCTAACGAACGAGTAACAGAGCACCACTCCTGGCAAACGGATAAGGTGTTGAGTCGTTTTTTCCTGATTGACTTGAGTCGACATGCGGATCACCATTACTATGCTTCCAAGCCTTACCATACGCTTATCACCTATGAAAAAGGTCCGTCGCTCCCATTCGGATATGTATCGATGATTTATGTGGCTTTGATCCCACCTTTATTCTTTAAGGTGATTCATGCCAGCCTAAGTAAATTAGGCCACCAATAAAAAGTTTGATTATTTCTTAAGCTTTTCTTTCAGGAATTTTCCTGTGATGGATTTTGGATGTTTCACCAAATCTTCCGGTGTGCCTTCAAAAACAATTTGACCACCATTCACGCCACCATCTGGCCCTAAGTCAATCACCCAGTCGGCCGACTTAATAATCTCTGGATTGTGTTCGATCACAATGATGGAGTTACCTTGTTTTATCAATGCGTTGAAGGCATCCAGTAGCTTGTGTATGTCATGAAAATGCAGTCCTGTGGTAGGCTCATCGAAAATGAACAAACAACCTGTTGAAGATTGTCCGCGGCCTATGAAAGAAGCGAGTTTGATGCGCTGTGCTTCTCCACCGCTCAATGTGCTGGATGATTGTCCAAGCCGCACGTAGCCCAACCCAACATCCGCTAATGGCTGAAGTTTAGCCGCAACTTTTTCCATCTGCGACGAGTATTTGCTTTTAACCGGCGAGTTGAAGAACGAGATGGCATCATCAACCGTCATGCCCAGGATTTGATCGATGTTCATGCCTTGGAATTCAACTGCTAAAACATCATCCTTGAAACGTCTTCCTCCGCATGCTTCGCATTTCAAATGGATGTCGGCCATGAACTGCATTTCAATGGTAACACTACCTTCTCCTTGGCAGATTTCACATCGTCCACCATCCACATTGAAAGAAAAATGGGAAGGCTTCAAGTTGCGACTGCGCGCCTGCGGCAAATCGGCAAACAATGCGCGTACTTCATCATATGCCTTTACGTAAGTAACAGGGTTCGATCTGGAGGATTTTCCGATAGGGTTTTGATCCACCATCTCGATTTCAGTGATGGAGGTGTAATCTCCACCGATGCGGTCGAAGTTCCCGGCTTGTTCACCGTAACCACCAATGATTTTCTTGATGGCAGGGAACAGGATTTTCTTTACCAAAGATGTTTTACCAGAACCGCTCACACCGGTAACTGCGGTGAGCACACCTAATGGGAATTTGGCATTTATATTCTGCAGGTTATTTTCCCGTGCCCCTGAAATTTCCACAAACTGTTTCCACTTACGCCGGCGTTCAGGAACAGGAATGGTTTGTGTGCCCGACAAGTATTTTCCAGTGAGACCGTTTGATCTGACCATTTCATTGAAAGAGCCTTGAAATACCAAGGTCCCTCCATGACTTCCGGCCATCGGGCCAATGTCGATTAGTTGGTCGGCTGCACGCATGATTTCTTCATCGTGTTCAACAATGATCACCGTGTTACCCAATTCTTGCAAGGATCTTAAAACGCCAATCAGTCGTTCCGTATCTCTTGGGTGTAAGCCAATCGAAGGCTCATCCAATATGTACATAGATCCAACCAAGCTGCTGCCAAGTGAAGTGGCTAGGTTTATTCGTTGCGACTCGCCTCCTGAAAGAGAATTGGAAAGCCTGTTCAATGAAAGGTAACCCAGGCCAACGTTTTTCAAAAAGTTCAATCTGGAGTTAATCTCGGTAAGTACCCGACCTGCGACTTGCAATTCGTACTTGTTTAATTTGAGATTTTGGAAAAATGCCACGGTCTCATCAACGGGCATCAGCACCAGGTCTGTAATCGAACTTCCACCTACTTTAACGTAATTGGCATCCGCGCGAAGACGCGACCCCTGACACTCCGGGCATTTGGTTTTACCTCGATAGCGCGATAGCATTACGCGGTATTGGATCTTGTAATTATTTTCTTCCAAGAAGGTAAAAAACTCGTTGATGCCTTTGAAATGGCTATTGCCTTTCCACAAAAGTTCGCGGTCGTGTTTGTTGAGTTGGTGATAAGGGCGATGAATCGGAAAGTTGAATTTGTGTGCCACTTTCACCAATGCGTCGTTCCATTCTTTCATCTTCTCTCCACGCCAGCATACAATCGCTCCATCGTAGATGGACAGGCTTTTATCTGGTACAACCAAATCCTCATCGATGCCAATTACACTCCCGAACCCTTCACAATGCTTGCATGCACCGTAGGGATTGTTGAAGCTAAACAGATTCACACTTGGTTCTTCAAATGAAATGCCATCCGCTTCGAAGCGGTTGCTGAAAAGATTTTCTGTGGGTATTCCTTGCTCGTTTTCGGAAACCACAATGCAGGTTCCTCTACCTTCGAAAAAAGCTGTTTGTGCAGAGTCTGCAATCCTGGATTTGAACTCATCATCTGGGTTCTCAATCAGAAAGCGGTCAATCAGTATCCTAGTTTCTGGGAAGTTCTTGGATTTAGATGTTTTTCCTTTTTTAGGGGTTTCAGCAAGTAGGTCCTCGATCTTGTGTACTTTACCATCCAGCCATACACGTGTGAAGCCTTTCTGAAGCAGTACAGAAATCTCCTCGTGCAAGGTTCGGTTACTTGCTTGGATGAGTGGTGCGAAAAGCATTACCCTTGTTCCGTTAGCTAGGGCACAGCAATAATCGGTGATATCACTGACATTGTGTTTGCGCACCTCTATGCCTGAGATGGGAGAATATGTTTTTCCTGCTCGAGCAAAAAGTAGTTTTAAGTAATCGTAGATTTCAGTGCTTGTACCCACAGTTGACCTCGGGTTACGCACATTGACTTTCTGCTCGATGGCTATGGCGGGTGAAATGCCTTTGATAAACTCAACCTCGGGCTTGTCCATGCGACCGATGAACTGTCGCGCATAAGCCGAAAGGCTCTCTACATACCTACGTTGACCTTCAGCATACAGGGTATCGAACGCCAATGAAGATTTTCCAGAGCCAGAGAGTCCGGTAATTACCACCATCCGGTTTCTGGGGATGGCCACATCCAGTTTTTTAAGGTTGTGTACCGATGCCCCTTTAATGATGATGAATTCCTTGGGGTTGGCGTCAGGGTTAAATCCCATAATGTTGGTGGGTAGATCTCTTGAAAACAGGCGGCAAAATTAGTGAATAGGGTAGGAAGGCTTTGGGGTGCATGGTAAAAGAAACAGGCCTCCGAGGAGGCCTGTCGTCTTATCATGATGAAATGAAGGTCTTGGACTATACGCGCTTTTCTTCGATACGGGCTTTTTTGCCGAATATTTCGCGCAAATAGAAAATACGTGCCCTGCGAACCACACCGCGCTTGTTAACCTCAATACGCGCTATTTTAGGACTCAAAAGAGGGAAATTCGCTCTACACCAACGCCGTTGGATATTTTACGTACAGTAAAGGTTTTGGTGGTGCCATGACCCTTACGCTGTAAAACAACGCCTTGGAACAACTGCTCACGCTCTTTGTTACCTTCTTTGATTTTGTAAACAACAGTAACAGTGTCTCCAGCCTTGAACTCGGGGAAATCCTTTTTCTCCGTCAGGGTATCTTCTACGTATTTTACTAAATCCATGGTATTTAATATTTTACCTCTTCGGTGGTGTATTTTCGGAGGGACTGCAATATTACGGAATTTTAATCAAATCCCGACAAAACATTTAAAATATGTTTCAACCCTCTTATCCTTGGTTATTGTTGTTATCTGTTTCCTTAGGTTTCAAAAGTTCTGGTCGTCGCTCTTGTGTTCTTTTAACTGACTGATTGTAAAGCCATTCGGATATCAGCTTTTCGTTGCCAGAAAGCAAAATGTCAGGTACTTTCCAACCATTAAAATCGGCCGGTCGGGTATAAACTGGAGGAGCCACCAAGTTATCCTGAAAGGAGTCGGAAAGGGCGGAGGTTTCATCGGAAATGGAGCCTGGAATCAGTCTTATAATACTGTCGCATAAAACAGCCGCGGCCAGTTCGCCACCCGATAGAACATAATTACCTATGGATATTTCCTTGGTGATGAGGTGTTCACGGATGCGTTCATCAATCCCCTTGTAGTGACCACACAAAACAATCACATTTTGTTGCAAGGATAATCGGTTCGATAGAGGTTGGTCTAACAACTCGCCATCCGGACTCATGTAAATCACCTCATCATATGTGCGTTCGCTTTTCAATTGGTCGATACATGCGGCGATAGGTTCGATCATCATTACCATGCCAGCGCCTCCACCATAAGCGTAGTCATCCACAGAGCGATGTTTGTTGGTTGCAAAATCGCGTAAGTGAATCAAGTTGATTTCCACCAATCCCTTTTGGCGTGCTCTCTTGACAATGGAGTGGTTGAATGGCGACTCCAAAAGTTCGGGTAACACGGTGATGATATCGATGCGAAGCATAGCTAAATTGAAAGGTGCAAGTTACGAAGTGTGTGGCAACTGTTTTTCCATGCTGAAGTGCTGTATTTCATCGTAAAGCACGAAGGTCTTTTCCAAAATTTGATATCCATTAGCTTTATAAAATGGCACTGCATTTTCTCTGGCTTGCAAAAAGATGGATTTCATACCAAGAGTTGCGGCCTGCTTTTCTGCTTTTTGCAATAATTGCCGGCCGATACCTTTTCCCTGGTAGTTTTCTGCCACAGCCATATATCGTAACTGGCCACGGTTCTCGTCCAGCCATTGCAATCGAGCAGTTCCGATGGTAGAGCCTTGAGCGTTTCTTGCCATGAAATGCCAAGAGTTTCCTTCTAACTCATCGCGTTCGGATCCTACAGGTTGGCTCCACGGTTTTCGAAGTATTTCATATCGCAATTGGAAACAAGCATCTAATTCATTTTGTGATTTAGCCAATTCCACACTTGTCAATTGTTTTGCTTGTGGTAAAAACACCTCTGCCAACATGCAACGAACACTGCCGCCCCCATGTTTTTCAATGTTTGGTATGGAACAGGGCAGTAAGGTGGCATAGTGCTCAAGCTTGCTTATTTGGTCGCGGCTGAATTTGCTAACTGCTGTTTCGGAGCATGCGATGAATGGATCTCCATGTATGTTTCGCACTTCAAGTAAGTTGGCACCAAAGTGGAACATCTGTTCCTCTGAAATGTCAATCACTTCTCGGGCAGACAGCTCCAGCATTTCAATCATTTTTGCTTTGGATTTACCCTCAGCGATGGCATTCAAGCAAACCACAGCATGCCGCTCTCCAATTGAAAGCAACACATTGGTATGGTAAACCGCCGTATTGTCATACAATTTTGATGCAAATGAGATGGGTTCGTAATCCAGTTTTTGACACAATGCATTCAATACATTAGAGGATGTCCTTTGACTCAAGGACGCGAATGCCAATTGGTTGATGTGATCAAAAACGATGCTGCCTGTCCCCTCAAGAAACTCGCCATTGTTTTCACTTTGTGTTAAATCGATGACTTCTTTGATGGTAAATGCGAATTTGTCTTGAAGCAACTCGAGTATGTCAGGCCTCCGCTCTCTGCGTCGATTTGCAGTGGCCATGGGATACAAAACCACTTGACCGTTGTGATGCATTGTAATCCAATTATTGGGGAAAACAGCATCTGGTGTATTTGATTTTGGGAGGTCGTTTATGGAAACAATTTGGATGTTCTCATTCCGAAGCCTTTGCTCCATGCCATCGAATTCCTTTTGAGCAATGGATGCCAGATCGGTTTGATTGGATGCGTTTTGGAAGGTGTTGGATGCCGCCGTTTCGGGATTGAATCCGAAGTGTGACGGACGAATCATCATTAAGGTATCTGCGCACTGACTCATGCTGGGTCGACCTTCGTTATTTTTCGAATCTTGCCTCTTGAAATTTGTCGCGCAATTGTGCGGTATATGGCTGGGTCGTCGGGTAGCGAGGTCAAAAGCTCTCGCAACATTTCGGGACTAGGTAATGCTTCTCGAACGCCCAGCGTCTTGTAGCCTTTCACAACCTCGTCTTCAAGCCAAAATAAGGTATGTTCTCCGCTTTGGGTTATCTTGTCGTGTACGATAAGCGTTTTTTTTCCGGATGCAATCCACTCCAATGCCTGTTCAGTTTTCTCATTATGAGTTGGCAAATCATCCAACTGCAATTTTGAGGTTCCTGCATTGAACTCATTGATGATATTGAATTTCTTTTGCGCCTCTTTCAAAATCCTTCTGGCCTCGGTATTCGAGGAAAAAGTTCGATAATGATTTTGTCCAATCTTGGGGTTGGCTATTTGAATATGAAGCAATCCCTGTTCGTCAACAATGTCTGTGATGATACATCTGCTCTCATGGTTTTTTTGAGACCGATTGAATTTTGGTTTTGATTCTTTGCAATGTTGGATTTCCAGCACTGATGCCAGTAATTCACTTCCGGTAATTTCGTACGACACAGAAGCGGCCTCAGTGGCAAGTGGTAAAAGTCGTTTGTGGTGAAATCGCTTAACCAAACTCCAAGCTTTTTTACGGATATTGGATGAGCCGCTAACAAGTAAAATATCGCCGTTTTCTGTTTTAAAGAATAGCAGTCCGGCTTGGCTTGGTAAAGCGTCCAAAGACTCTTCAGGTATTCGTGAAGGGTTTTTCCGAACATCTTTTTGGTAATGGTAGGGAATCAGATTGCCCTTGGCTCGATCGTTCAATACGGTTAACACGTGTGCGGTTGCCAAGGCATCCGCGTAAGCGCGATGAGCATTGTTCAATTGGATATCCAGTGCCTTGCAAAGCGAAGACAATTTGTAAGAGGCGAGTCCTGGAATTAACGCCCTGCCGGCTTTGATGGTGCAGAGCATTTCGCCTTCAAGGTCGTGGCCGTGCCGAAGCAATGACTGTTTAAGGAAGGAATGGTCGAATTGCACGTTATGCGCCACAAAAATCCGACCTTTTATAAATTCCGAAAGTTGTTGAGCGATATCGGAAAAGGTGGGGGCATCGGCAACCATTTCGTTGGTAATGCCGGTAAGTTTGGA
>JBJTQS010000130.1:0-4355 GCA_046075765.1 Bacteroidota bacterium | reverse complement strand
TCAAGTAGTTGATTTTTAGTTGTTTTTATTAAATTTAGGCATGGTTTTCCTTTAAAATCATGCTGAATCTTACACTTGTAACAATATATTTCACTGAAAATCAAACCTAAAACCCAATTGAATGTATAATAGGCTGTCTATGAAAAAACTGTTCCTCCTGGTTATTATCACGGCAATGATCCATGGCGATTTATTCAGCCAGGATAATAGTCCATTTACCAGGGCGCAGAAACTGCAACGAACATTCGCATATAGTGAAGCCATTCCGCTTTACTTGAAAGCCCTGGATCAAAATCCAGACAAGCCAGAAGCATTGCGTGGCATAGGTGAATGTTTCCGTTTAACGAATCAAACAGAACAGGCCGAAACCTATTACCGCAAATTGGTAACAGGCGGAAAAGGTGTTGAATCAAACGACAAGTTGAGGTTGGCTCAAATGCTGATGGCAAATGCCAACTATACCGAAGCCCAACAGTATTTTACTGAATACAGCACAACGACTTCCGCGGATGAGCGTGCAAAAAACCAGTTGGAGGCGATTCATATGTTGGATTCGTTTTTAAAGGACAGTGTTCGATATAAAATCAGTAACGGAAAATTCAATTCATCTAATTCTGATTTTTCACCGGCACGCTTTTCCGATGGATTCGTTTTTGTTTCCTCTCGCGGAAGAGGTGGAGTGAACGACAAAACACACTCTTGGACGGGTGATCCTTTTCTTTCACTCTTTTATGCCAAAGGAAGCTTGGAGCAAATTTCGAATGTAGCTCCTTTTGCAGAGGAGTTGAAATCGGAATACAATGACGGTCCGGCTTGTTTCAGCGCCAAAGGCGATGAAATGTTCTTGACCCGCAACAACAGTAAACTTCCATTTCGCAATGATAAAACCGCACGGTTGAAAATCGTGGTATCGAAGTTGGAAAATGGCAAATGGACCGAAGCTGCGGATTTACCATTCAATCGTGCTCAATATAGCACGGCTCATGCATGTCTTTCGATAGATGGCAAGCGTCTTTATTTTGCTTCTGATATGCCTGGTGGAAGCGGTGGCATGGATATTTATTATTCAGACCGCGTTGAAAGCTCCTGGTCGAACCCTGTAAATATGGGCAAGCAAGTTAACACCAGCGGCAACGAGGCCTTCCCATACATTGGGCCTGATGGCTCACTCTATTTTTCATCAGATGGATGGCCCGGTCTTGGTGGGTTGGATGTGTTCAAAATCGATTTGAATTCATCTGAAAAACCGCGCAACGCAGGATATCCCATCAACACACATAAAGATGATTTCGGTGTTTGGTTTTCGGCCGATATGAAGTACGGTATGTTATCATCCAATCGCAATGGCGGAGCAGGAGATGATGACGTTTGGATATTTGAATTCATAAACAAGTTGGTCATATATGGAACGGTTGCCGATAAGGAAACACTCACCCCCATTCCAAATGCACCGGTGGTATTAAAGGATTCAACTGGTAACATTGTTGCCACGGCTGTTACCGATGCCGACGGAAAATATGCCTTCGAGGGAGAATATAATATGGATTATTCCATATCATCAAACCCCGAGGGATGGTTTGCAGGCTCCAAGGATTTTACCACCAAGGGCATCAGCAACGATTCTTTGGAAGTAGATCTTCTATTGGAGAAAATCATCATCAACAAGCCAATCGTAATAGAAAATATCTATTATGATTTCGACAAGTGGAATATCAGGCGAGATGCAGCCATAGAGCTGGATAAGCTAGTTGTGATATTAAAAGACAATCCAAAAATTGTGATTGTGCTGGGATCCCATACCGATAGTAGGGGTTCTGATGCTTACAATGAGATTTTATCACAACGCCGAGCGCAATCTGCCGTGGATTACATCGTAAAAATAGGTGGCATCAGCCAAGACCGCATATCAGCCAAAGGATATGGAGAAACTATTTTGGTGAATCGATGCAAGAACGATATACCATGTTCAGCTGCCGAGCATCAACAAAACAGAAGAACCGAATTCAAGGTGGTGAGCCATTAGAAAACTACCATGGCCCAATACTTGTTTATGGAAAATGCATAACAGCAAAAACATAGCGAACATTTCGATCATCACGGCTACGCTGTTGTGGCTTGCTTGCATTTTCGTTGGACAATATGGTGCTACACCGATTGCATCTGTTAACGGACCTAAATCCAGAATAAAAAACAAGATTCCACTTCGTGATAGAATCGACAAGGCTATTGAGCAGGAATTTGAGCTCACCAAGGACCCTGCCACCAACACTGTTCCTCGCGAACGCTTGATGCAGGCTATGGCTTACGCCGATGCTTTGAGGCGCGAACCATCTGGTAATCGAGTTGCGGGTGCCATCGCTATGAATTGGACAGAACGCGGACCCAACAATGTGGGTGGTCGAACAAGGGCCATCATGTTCGAACCAAACGATCCAACTGGTAGCACAGTATGGGCAGCCGGCGTTGGAGGAGGATTGTGGAAAACAACCAATATCTCTGCAACTACGCCAACTTGGGTTCCCATCAATGATCTGTTTGATAATATTGCCATCGTTTGCATGGCATTCAATCCAAGCAACACCAACGAACGATATTTTGGAACAGGCGAAGGCTATTTCAATGCCGACGCCATCCGTGGCAACGGTATATGGAAAACCATTGATGGCGGTGTTAATTGGACACCATTGGCATCTACACTGGGCAATACCAGTTTCCGATATGTGCAAAAAATCGTTGTACATCCAACAACAGGCTACATTTTTGCCGCAACCCGTGCGGGTTTACAACGCAGCACCGACGGTGGCACCACATGGACGAAGGTGTTGGGAATTTCTACCGGAGCTAGCATGGACGATGTTTGTGATTTGGAACTTACATCTAACAATGTATTGATAGCGGCGATAGGACTCTTCAGCACCGATGGCATCTACCGCTCATCAACAGGTGCTGCAGGCTCTTGGACTAAGGTGAATACCGCTGCTAGCGGATTTCCCACCACGGGTGTGCAACGCATCGAATTGGCTTGTGCACCTTCCAACGCCAATGTCATTTATGCCGTAACACAAGGAGCGGGTAATGGAGCAGGCGGATTTTATCGCTCAATCGACCAAGGAACTACATGGACCACCCGAACATTGCCTACGGATGCCGATGGTGGTATAGGTGCAGATTTTACCAGGAGTCAAGCTTGGTATGATTTGGCATTAGCCGTTGACCCTAACAACCAAGATGTGTTGTGTGTTGGTGGTATCGATGTGTTTAAATCAGTGAATGGCGCCAGCACTTGGCAGCAGATTTCACATTGGTATGGCGGGTTCGGGTTCCAATACATGCACGCAGACCAACACGCCATCGTTTATCAACCAGGAAGCTCTTCCACTATTTTGTTTGGGAATGATGGTGGCGTTTTTCGCACTACCAATGGAACTGCATCCATTCCGGCGGTTGTTTCCAAAAGCGATAATTACAATGTAACGCAATACTACGCTTGTGCAATGCACCCAACTGCCTACTCCAGTTATTTTTTAGCTGGCGCACAAGACAACGGATCGCACAAATTCACATCAGGTGGTGTAAACTCTATTGTTGAAGTTACGGGTGGCGATGGTTGTTTCACACACATCGATCAAGATCAACCACAGTACCAGTTTACCTCCTATGTGTATAACAACTACTATCGTTCTATAGATGGAGGTGCAACATTCGCCAGCATCACCAACAACAACAATGGTTCGTTTGTGAATCCTTCCGATTACGACAATGTAGGCAACAACTTGTATGCTGCCAATGGTAACGGCAACTATTACCGCATAGTGAATGCGCCCACTTCGGGCACTTTGCAGTCGGTGAATGTTACGGCTTTCAACAGCGGCAGGGTAACACATGTATCGGTATCGCCTAACACAGCTAATCGTGTATTCTTCGGACTTAGCAATGGAAGAATTGTTCGTGTAGATAATGCAAATGGCACCAATTCGGCAACCAACATCACTGGAGCGAGCATGCCTACAGGGTCGGTTTCGTGTGTGGCCATTCAAAATGGTAACGATAATCACTTGTTGGCTACTTATTCAAACTATGGAACCACCAGCGTTTGGGAGACGCTTGATGGTGGCACTAGTTGGACATCTGTTGAAGGCAATCTTCCCGACATGCCGGTGCGCTGGGCCTTGTTCAACCCGAGCAATGCAACGCAAGCATTGATTGCAACCGAGGTGGGCGTTTGGTCAACCGATTTGTTGAGCGGCGCATCCACGGTTTGGGGTCCCTCCAATAACGGACTCGCAAACACGCGTGTAGACATGTTGCAAATCCGCGCAAGCGATAACCTCGTAGCGGCCGCAACACATGGAAGG
>JBJTQS010000129.1:0-26925 GCA_046075765.1 Bacteroidota bacterium | reverse complement strand
TCCCTGAAAAGGTAACCCGCGCATTGGACGCCAACGATGAAATACGTCAACTTGCTGCCAAATTCAAAGATGCACACAACTTTCTGTACTTGGGAAGGGGATATGGATTCCCCGTTGCTCTCGAAGGAGCGCTCAAACTAAAGGAAATCTCCTACATTCATGCTGAGGGTTATCCAGCTGCGGAAATGAAACACGGACCTATCGCCCTGATCGATGAAGAAATGCCCGTTGTTGTTATTGCCACCAAGAATAGCTCATATGAGAAGGTGGTAAGCAACATACAGGAAGTTAAGGCTCGCAAGGGGATCATTATCGCCATTGTTACCGAGGGCGATGAGGAGGTTCGCAAAATTGCCGACCATGTTTTGGAGATCCCTGAGACGGATGAACTACTCATACCGCTTGTATCTGTAGTGCCACTTCAACTGCTTTCTTATCATATTGCCGTAATGCGCGGTTGCAATGTTGATCAACCAAGGAACTTGGCCAAGTCAGTTACGGTTGAGTAGAGCCGGGCAAAAAAATCCATGTAACACTTCCACACCCTCCGAAAAAATCATTCACTCATCAACTAAAAAACAAAAGCACATGACAGCTACCATCCAACTACCCGTATTCACAGAAACAAGGGAATGAATTTCCGTTTTTCATTTTTGCTGCTGCTTTTGTTTTTTCAAGAGTCGAGAGCATCGGATATTGTTGTGGATTTTACTCCATATAACTGCTTAACTACTGGCTATGATACCGTGGTGCAATTTGTACCAAACGACAGGATTGTAATCATAAATAGGGCCCCAAGCCCTTTTTCTGCCCAGTACTTCAGAGAAAGAAACGGGATTGTGGTTGACACCATCATCAGTTCATATGGCGACACAATGTGGAGCACTATTATTGGAACAGGTGATACACTAATTTCTATTCGAGTTTGGGCAATGCCAGGGGCTTGTTATGGGCAACAGTATCACTTGCAAATTGCCACTCAGGTCATTCAAGTTGAGCAATTGGATTTCATTCGGATTAATAATCGCCAATTAATAATCGGTAACATAGACCGTAACGGCTATCTGTTTGTTTACGATTTATCGGGGGAGAGGCAATTGTCCAATCCAATCCACGCAGCGGAAAAAACGATGATTGATTTGCAAAACTTGAAAGCAGGATTTGTGATAATCGTATTGGTTTATGATAGTAAAACCATTCGTAGGAAGTTTCTGCTTACGTAGTACGATTAATAAAATTCAATTCAAAATCAAGCGCCACGCAATCCATCCCATCCTTGCGCCTTGAGAGGTGTTTCATGGTCTGACTTATCTACGAGCGCTAAGCCCGATTCCGCGGATGTGATATGTCCGATGAAATGAACGCCCGATAATTCAAGGGCCTTTTCGTAATCATTTTGCTTGATTGTAAAGAGAAGCTCATAGTCTTCGCCACCATTCATAGCAGCCAGTGTAGGGTTAAGATTCAATTCTTCAGCAATCCGAGCGGTTTCAACATCAATCGGGATTTTTTCCTCGTAAATCCTGCAGCCCTTTGCAGATGAATCGCAAATGTGAAAAAGTTCTGAAGCAAGTCCGTCGCTAATGTCAATCATCGATGTAGGAACAATTCCTAGGTTTTCCAGCGCATCAATGATGTCTTTTCTCGCATCAGGTTTCAGTTGTCTTTCTACAACATAATCTGCTCCAGTCAAGTCTGGTTGGATTTTCGGATTTTCCAGAAATATTTTTTTCTCTCTATCCAATATTTGCAGACCAATGAATGCTGCACCCAAGTCGCCACTAACACAAATGATGTCGTTCACTTGTGCCCCATTCCTGTAAGATATGTGCTTTTCTGTGGTCTTGCCAATAGCAGTAATATTGATCACCAATCCAGACAAGGATGATGATGTATCGCCTCCCACAAGGTCAATTCCATGCCGTTCACAAGCCAATTGCATCCCTTCATAAAGCTCTTCTATCGCCTCCAAAGAAATCCGGTTTGAAAGACCTAATGAAACAACAATATGCGTGGGCTTGCCGTTCATTGCATAAACATCGCTCAAATTAACCATCACGGATTTATAACCAAGGTGCTTGAGAGGGCAATATGACAAGTCGAAGTGGATGCCTTCCAACAGCATGTCAGTTGTGACAAGTTCATAATGATCTCCTCTGTTTATCACGGCACAATCATCGCCAATACCTTTTACTGTATCAGGATTTTTATTGGTTATGGATGAGGAGATGTGTCGGATGAGTCCAAATTCACCCAATTCTCCTAATTCGGTCCGGCTATTTGCGTTTTCAAACATGTCATTAAAATGAGGTACAAAGTTAAACAGACTATACACTATTCGTATATTCGATGAATGGAGGATTATTACAGGATCCTTGGCGTTGATTCTGGGGCCAGCCAGGAAACCATCCGTAAGGCATGGCTCGAAATGGCGCATCGGCATCATCCAGATCACAATGGTGGAGATCAGGCATCGAATGACCTTTTTATTTCCATCAGGGAAGCCTATAGGGTGCTTTCATCGCCAGATCTGAAAGCTTCATATGATAGTGCGCTTAATTCGCATCAATTTAAATCCAATGCAAGACCCTATTTCAAGGTAAACTGTGATAGGGACAGTGTTGGTGTATTCAGCGAAATACGACTGAATTATTCCTATATCGGAAATGGAACGCTATTCAGGCGACCTGCTTTTGATGGCTTTCGAATTGCCACAAAGCCATATGTGTCCCATCGAATGGTGTCTGCAGATGGTAGTTTGGTTAAGGAAACCACATTGACTTTTATGATTGTCCCATTAAAGCCAGGGTTGATTGAAATTGAATCTGCCTCCATCATGATTTCTGGTGAGAGGTTGTTCTCAAACAAGGTTCATATAGCCATTGTTCCGGTAAGATGTGCCTTTATGAAAAATGCTATGGCTGGTGATAAGCCTTTGGAATTCGATCTGTACCGAACAATGCCTGCCAAAGGTGGGCGATTTCCTATCGGTGAGAGTAAAGCCAATCACCTTGTGTTAGTTCCTCGTAGTAAAGTAGCAAGGATTTTTCACGGGCTTGGCATCTCTATGAAGGTGATTTTTAGCCTTTGGGGTGGTTTGATTTGGACCAATTATTTTACTGCTCCCATCATATTGGGTGCTATAATTGGAAATCTTGTCGGCGGAATGAATGTATATTTTATGTACTACTTGGCAGGAGTGAAATCGCGTTATTCGGGTGCAAGAAAAGCATCATTGGCAATGGATTATATGGAAAGGGGATTTGTTGAGGGCCGAGGGTTTTTATGGCCAATTGATAAAACCGGTATTATTGATAGAATCACGAAAGTGCTTTTGTAGTGCCGGTGTGGAGTAAAAACGATTAATTTCGCTACCAAAGATTTAATATTCCTTAAAGCCCATACCAATGCATAAGCCTAATTCATTTCTGTATGTCGGCCTCGCCGCATTTTTGCTTTTGTCTGGATGTTCCGCCTCCCGCAAATCGATAGTTGAGGATACCTCAAGCGTTGACGCAGTTATTGATGTGAATGATTCTGTGAAAGAGCCTGCAATCTACAGGGGATCCGATCCGATTTCACATAATCTGATCCATACCAAGTTACAGGTTTCCTTTGATTGGTCGAAAAGCCAGCTAAATGGCACTGCCGAAATAACCTTAAAGCCTCATTTCTACCCGCAAAAGATGTTGTTTTTGGATGCTAGGGGAATGGAGGTCAAGGGTGTTAAGCTCGTTCTCAGCGGATCTAAACAGGACTTGGTTTATGAGTACCGTAACGACTCCATTTGCATTACCATGGATCGCACCTATACTGCCCGTGATACTTTCAAGGTTCAGGTGGATTATGTAGCACGTCCGGAATCCTTACCAAAAGGGGGCAGTGATGCGATTTCTGGTGATAAGGGGCTTTATTTCATCAATGCTGATGGAAGCGATCCGAAAAAGCCTCGTCAGATTTGGACACAAGGCGAGACACAATCGAGCTCGGTTTGGTTTCCTACTATTGACAGGCCAAATCAAAAAACCACACAAGAGATTTTTATTACGGTTGATACAGCTTTTGTAACACTCAGCAATGGAAAGTTGATAAGCTCGATCGTAGATAATGCTAAAGGGGTGAGAACCGACTATTGGAAACAGGATTTACCACATACGCCATATCTTTTCATGATGGCAATTGGAAAGTATGCTGTTGTAAAGGACAAATGGCGCAACATAGAGGTTTCTTACTATGTAGAACCCGAATATGCTCAACACGCCAGAGGCATCTTCAATCACACGCCTGAAATGCTCGAGTTTTTCTCCAAAAAATTCGGTGTGGATTATCCATGGGAGAAATATGCTCAAGTTGTGGTACGGGATTTTGTTTCTGGAGCCATGGAAAACACAACCGCTACCATTTATGGTGAATTCGTACAGAAAGACGACAAGGCATTGTATGATGATTCGAATGATGATATCGTGGCACATGAACTTTCACATCACTGGTTCGGAGACTTGGTTACTTGTGAATCTTGGTCGAACCTGCCTCTAAACGAGTCTTTCGCCACTTATAGCGAATATCTGTGGAACGAATACAAGTATGGTCGCGATCATGCGGATTGGACATTGAATTCCGACCTAAAAAGTTATTTGCAAGAAGCACGCAGCAAGCAAGTCAACCTTATTCGTTTTGAATACGACGATAAAGAGGATATGTTCGACAGGCATTCTTATCAGAAAGGCGGACGGATTTTGCACATGCTTCGTCATGCTGTCGGCGACGATGCTTTTTTTGCAGCACTCAAATTATATCTTGATCAAAATCGATTCGGTGCTGCCGAAGTGCATCATTTGCGTTTGGCTTTTGAAAAAACAACCGGTCAAGATATGAACTGGTTTTTTAATCAATGGTTTTTAGACAAAGGCCACCCAGTACTGGAAATTTCCTATGGATACAATTCCGAGACAGGTATGCAAACTGTGTCTGTTGATCAAAAGCAAGATTTCGCTACAACACCTCTTTACCGATTGCCTGTCGATATTGATATTTACACGACTTCAGGCGTAAAGCGCCACTCTGTCGTGGTTGATCGCTCCTCTCAGACCTTTGAGTTTAAGTCTTCTGATAAGCCATTGTTGGTAAATTTTGACGCAAACAAATCACTTTTATGTACTAAAACGGATAATCACGAAGATGCGGAATTCGCTTTCATGTTCAGAAAAGCTCCACTCTTGCTAGATCGCATGGAGGGGCTTTCCAAGATGATCAAAGATGTTAAAAGTGGCTCCGTATCTGCAGAGATAGTAACCGAGGCGCTTGATGACGCTTATTATGGCATCAGGAGCATGGCGATTAAATCATGTAAACCTATAGCCGGTCAGGTTAAGGATAAGGTCCTGCAATTGGCTTCCAACGACCCGTATCCTTCCGTCAGGGCCGACGCTTTTGATTTTCTATTAGCTGTATTTCCAAAAGACCCAGCTGTTCTTGCTTTAGCTAACCAGTCGTTGAATGGAAAATCTTATAAGGTAACCAATGCATCTCTTGCATACATTTTGGATGCCGATAAGGGTCGTGGAATGGAATTGTTAAAGGGGTGGGAGCAGGAGGAGAATGCTGTTATGAGGTCTATGGTTTCCGGGTTTTATGTAAAGCATGGCGACGATAATCAATATCCTTACATGGCGGCCTTCCTTGAAGGTTCGCAAGGATTTGAAACCTATTCTGCGGTGCAGTCATTTGGTAAATTCATCATGCGTTGCTCATCAAAAAACGCAACCATGGGAATTGGAGTCATTGCCCAAACCGCGTACTCGCATCCTCAATGGTTTGTTCGTTTAGCGGCCTCGCAGGCTTTGGCGGAAGTTGCAAAATCTTATGGTAAAGAGAAGCTTGCTCAAAACGGAGGTGTGGATAGTGAGGTGGAAAGCGTCCGGAAATCAGCATCAACGGTTTTAGATGACGTGAAAGCCAAGGAAACCGATCCCAATCTCTTGCGCTTCTATAGTCGATGAATACCTCTAGTCAAATAATTTTCAAAGAGAAGCAGTCATTTCCCCGGCTTTGGCTATTAATAACCTTAATATTTGCTCCAATCTTGCTTTACATCAAATTCCAGGATGATGGGTTAGGTTTGGCTGGTTTGATAACATCGTTATCGGTGCTTGGAGGGCTTTCGGTCTTGTTTATTTGTTCAAAATTAGAGACAGAAATAAGCCAGGATGAAATTCAATACAGGCTTTTCCCATTCCATTGGAGTATGAGAAAGATATCAAAGGATGAAATAGCCGAGGTTTTTGTTCGTAAATACAGTCCGATGTTTGAATACGGTGGTTGGGGATTAAGATGGGGTCTAAATGGTAAGGCCATTAACATTCGTGGCAATATGGGGATTCAATTGGTTTTGAAAAGCGGCTCTCGCATTCTGATAGGAACATCAAATGCAGAAGAAGCTGCAAAGGCTTTGGAAAAATTTACCGAACACCCTCCAGCATCTTGATTCTTTTTGAAGCCCTTGTGCTAAAAGGTCCTTTACCTTCTACCACGATATTGTACACGGATATTGCCGATGTAGTATCTCCCTTTTGCTCATAGGATTGACCAATATAGAACAAGGCTTCGTCAGAGTGCTTGCTTTCCTTATTGCGAATATTAGTCAAATCAGTTAAAGCCGCATCATATCTTTTCAAATGATATAGGCACATGCCTTTATGGAACATGGCATCCAAATCGGATGGATTTGTATTTAAAAGGTCGTCAAACATTATTAATGCCTTTGCATAATCGCCTTTCTTGTAAAGAGAATAAGGATCAGAATTTACATTTTCCTTTTTAGATTTCGACTTGTCGTATATTACTGCAACCTCTGCATTGGCAATATTGGAGTTTGAAGCTGCTGATGGAGCAGAAGCGCCTGGCGTTCTTGCTCCTCGGACAGAAGTTTGTTTCGAAAGCGAGATGTCGTCTATGGGTTTTACAGATGGACGAGAGGTTTCAACAGTACCTGTGTAAGAATCCGTTTCTATATCCATTGCCATGTTATCATCCTGGTTTGAAACGGATCCCTCGGTTACAGAAACTCCTGCGGCAGTAATATCCTTCAACTCTTGCGAGGGAGATGGAATAATTTCCGGATGATACTCGTTTCCTTTTTGAGCAATAACATCTTTATTGCTTTCCAAATTAGATTCATCCTTTGTGATAGACTCAGTAGAAACCATAGGTGTTACAGGCGACTCAAACACTTGTTCATGGAGTGCATTGGATTGAGCAGTTGAATCAATTTCATCGAGTTGGGAAGGGGAGGAGTTCAGTGCTTGTTCTTGAACTGTTGCATTTTTTGATTGTGGTATGGCAAAATAGGAAAGCGCTATAACAGCTGTTAATGAGGCAGCCATAGCCAAGTAACGGAAAGGTGTTGACCGATTTCCAGAAGCTTTTGTTTGAGGGTTGAAGTGTTGGGATAATTCTCTCAATACGGAATCATCTTGCAGTGTGGATAAGCCATCGAGTGCTTCGCTGCACAGTGCACAATCAACCAGGTGTCTCTCCACCAAATGCATATCGCCCCTTTTCAATATCCCGTCTCGGTAATTCAAAAGCATGCGACGGTCAATGCAGCCAGTTTCGGTAAAAAGCTCTTTATTCAAATTCGTTTTCATGGCTGTTTCGGGTCATGTGTATTTTTATATTCCTTTTGCCGTTTTGAATGTGGCTTTTCACTTCGTTCAAGGAGAAACCGGTGATTTTTGAAACATCCTGGTAGCAATATTTTTTCAAGTAGAAAAGATCGATGCAGGTGCGTTGCTCGTCATTCAGATTAGCAATCGCTTCTTCCATCAGTTGCATCAAACCTTCTTGTTTAGTTGAGTTTAGTTCATCTCCTCCTTGGTGCAGAATCTTTTCGCCTGGACCTTCATCATCATCGATGTAAACCATCGCCCTGCGGCTTCTTAATTGCATCAAACAGTAATTGCGGGCAACCGTATGTATCCAATAACTGAACTTTTGGACATCATGCTTTTTTAGGTCTTCCATCGCTTTTTCGAAAATACTGATGGTGGCGTCTTTGCTATCATCCTGGTTTTTCAGATATTTCATGCACACCCCGAACACCAGATGAGAATACCGGTCAAAAAGAATTCCGATTTTTTTTCGGTCACCCGAACGCTTGTAATCGGCGATTAATTCGCTGTCGTCCGCGTTTACGTTCCTTTTTCTATTAATCAGCCACATAAAATATCTGGTAAATGGATAGGTCCTAGATGAAGGCAAGGCACTTTTTCCATAAGCCCAACCCAAAATTCAGCCAAAAAATTAAGCTTTTTTAGTTTTTTGGGCAAGGATGATGAAAACAACCAAAATAGCGGTGATGCATATTGCTATCCTAACCCAATCCTTGTCGACCAGGAAAAAAGCACTGATAACCATACTGGTAAGCATGAAAAGGATGGCTTTCAATTTGGTTGATCTGGTCATCCCTCGGCCTTTGTGGTAATCGATAATCTGCTGGCCCACATGTTTATTGCCAACCAACATCCTTAGAAACCTCCAAGAACCCCTAGCAAAGCAATATGTGGCTATCAGGAAAAACACCAAAGAGGGCATCAGTGGGATAAAGAAGCCCAAAATGCCGATTCCCACAAACAGAAATCCAACTCCGACCCAGATATTCTTAATAATTCGGACTGTCATGAGATTTTAAAATTCGATTGATGTGAGCAGCTTCATTTTTTCACAGACAACTTTGAATATTCTTTGATGGCGGACTTCATCTCTTCCACATTTTTGCGCAAATGCGGAGATGGGATTCCCATCAATGAAATACACTCACTGGCGATTTTGAAAAATGCTTGCGCAGATTCCAAGTCTTCAGCAACGTTGTTTTCAGCATATCTTACCAAGAGAACACTTCCCTGGTAAATTAAGTTTGAAGTCAGATTGAAGAGGTCTGGTTCAACAGACTCCTTTACTTTACGTTCCCCATAATTGAAACGTAACACCCTAGAAGCGCCGGCAATGATTTTTGCCGTGGTATCCATCCCAAGCCATTGGACTATTGTATCGGCATAATTATACCTCGGAACATTGGGGTCAGTTTGGTATTTCCAATTGGGTTTCCGATAGTCACTCAATTTTACGGGATAATGAACCAATTGCCAAGCCGGATCGAATGCGTAATGATCTTCAATGAATACAGTAGGTGGTGTAAAGAAATAAGATTCGTTGAATGCTTTTTCATATTTGCCAGACTCGTTTAAAACACCAGCACCCCAAGTTACATCCACTAAACGCCAATCCCCATTTATCATTACAGTGTTCCATGCATGACCTTCGGGCACATATTTTCCAAGCTCGCGGCAATGCCCGCCAACAACATGGCATGCAATTCCTGATAATTCGCAAAACGCTTTAAACAGGTTGGAATAACCTTCGCATACACCTTTCTTGTTTTTGAAAACTTGAACGGCTTGCTGTTTTTCGTGATTCGGGTTAGGATTTTTATATTCAACTACATCGTAACGGATATTCTCAGTTATCCAAGTAAAAAAAGCCCGTGCTTTCATCTCATCATCTTGACCGATTTTTTCAAGCTGCTTGTGCGTGTCCTCAAGATCCTTTCCTTTGATCGCCCTGGATAACCTGTCAACCTCTTCGTATTTTGCAAAAACCGGTAAGTTGAAAAAGGTAAATGAAACCCAGAAAAATAAAACAGTTCGCAATCTCATTTGGAAATCGGGGTTTCAATAATTTTTGCGTTAGGCATACGCCTTGATATTGTTACTATCGGTCGCCACTCAACTTTGAAAACTTCAACGGATTCGCTGAGGCCTCATCAAAAGAAGCACGTCTGCGGGCAATATCACATGCCATGTAAATAGCAGATCGCATGGAGTCTTCGGATGCTATACCTTTTCCAACAATATCATAAGCAGTTCCGTGGTCGGGAGATGTTCGTATGATTGGGAGCCCCGCAGTGAAATTAACGCCCGAATCAAATGCAAGTGTCTTAAAGGGTACAAGGCCTTGGTCGTGATACATGGCCAGTATCCCGTCAAATGACTTATATGCTCCAGATCCGAAAAATCCATCGGCGCCATAAGGCCCATAAGCCATTAATCCCTGCTCAAATGCGCTTTTGATGGCTGGCATTATGATGTTCTGTTCTTCATTTCCGATAAGTCCACTGTCGCCAGAATGGGGGTTCAAACCAAGTACAGCGATTCGAGGTTTCACTATACCGAAATCCCTGCTTAGTGTTTTTTGTAAAGCCTTTATTTTTGATAGGATCTTTTCTGTCGTGAGTGCTGTGGAAACATCTTTAACAGGTATGTGTCCAGTTACAGTAGCTACTCGCAAGCCTTCACCAACTAAAACCATTAGGTGTTCTGGCGAGGGGAATTGTTGTGCCAGGAATTCGGTATGTCCCGGGAAACGAAAACCATCTTGTTGCATGGTTTTTTTATCGATCGGTCCGGTCACCAGAACATCGATGAAACCATCTGAAAGGTGTTTGCAGGCACTTTGCAACGCCAAAAAAGCGCATTTGCCTCCATCGGGAGAAGGTTGTCCAGGATCTATTTTCGCTTCCTCATCCCAACAATTGATTACGTTGGCTCTCTTTTCTACAATCTCGCTCTCCGACTTAATCGTGGTAAAGTTGAATTCCGTGTTGTTCAGTATTTTTTTATAGAACGACAAAACCTTTGAAGAGCCATATATGACCGGGGTGCAAACCTGAGACATCCTCGGGTCAGAAAAGATGCGTACAATTAGTTCTGGGCCGATGCCATTGATATCACCCATGGTGATACCGACAGTTACACGTTCTTCATGATCAACAGCACCGCTCATTTTTGTTCAGAGTCTAATTTTGGAAACAGTGTGAAACCGGTGGTTTACTTGGAAGCCCTTCTTTTGAGGTATTCAACAATCAGGCGTACACCAACTCCTGTTCCGTTTTTACCACGGTAGCTGTCGCCACCTTTGCCGAAAGCAGGACCTGCGATATCGAAATGCATATATGGGTAGTCAGTGAACTTTTTCAAGAATCGTCCAGCAGTAATTGCTCCGGCCATAGGTCCACCGATGTTTTTAATATCGGCAACATCCGACTTGATCAACTCATCGTATTCATCCCAGAAGGGGAACTCAGCCAAGCGCTCGTAAACCATCTCGCCACTTTTATGAAGATCTCTTCTTGTGTCGTCCTCACAGGTTCCCATGGCGACAATTCCGTATTGACCGATGGCGGCTGCTGCAGCACCGGTAAGTGTAGAGAATTCCATAACCAATTCTGGCTGGTATTGCTTGGCATAATGCAACGCATCTGCCAAAATCATCCGGCCTTCGGCATCGGTGTTCAGCACTTCAACTTTTAGACCGCTCATCATGGTAATCACATCACCCGGGGTGTAGGCGTTTCCGTCTGGTCTGTTATCGGTTGCTGGCACCAAGGCTATCACATGCAATGGTAGCTTGAGTTTGGCAACGGCATACATTGCAGATCCAACGGCCGCACCACCAGCCATATCACACTTCATGTAATCCATGGAGCCTGGTGTAGGTTTCAAACTAAGCCCACCTGTATCATATACAACACCCTTTCCTACAAGAACGATTGGCTTGGTATTGACATGCTTATTAGGCTTCCATTCCATTACAGTGAATGTGGGAGGATCTATGCTGCCCATATTCACAGCTAATAGCCCACCCATTTTCATGTCTTTTATCTTGGCCTTATCGAAAACCTTAACGGAAAATCCGGCATCCTTACCCATGCCCTTGAAGGCATTGGCAAGATCGGTTGCATTCAATGAAATCACAGGCTCATTAACCAAGTTGCGTGCATGATAAACTGCTTCACAAACTGTTTTAGTGGCATCCAAATCTTGCTGACTCAATTGTGCAGCAAAAAACGAGATTTTTTTCAGGGTATTGTTTTCAGGCTTTGACTTATACTTCAAGAACTGGTAGTTACCAAGAAGCATACCTTCAGCGAAGGCGCTCAATTCATCCGAACCTTCTTTGCTAACTACACAAACGGATGAAGCTTTTGATCTGTTCAAAAGAGCAACCAGGCTGTCGCCGGCTCTGCGGTAAGATTCTAATATCATATGCTCCCCCTTGCCGTTGCCATCAACAAGACAAATGAAAACCAACCGTGAGTATTGATTAACGGTGATGAATTTCGATTTTTTCTTCGCCTCTTTGCGGACAAAATCGAGCTCGTTCTTTTTGAGAATTCGACGATCTATTGCGCCGATGTCAGTAGTTACAACTGCTAAATTTTCAGTCTTAGGAATTATGTTGGCTTTCCGAAGGGATAAATTCATTTGAATGGATGGTTTTGAAGGGCGAAGTTAGTCAAATGGGTTTGTAAATCAAAGGTATATACTTGAACAAAATCATAACATTAGGGGTTTTTAAATGTTATTTTTGATGAAATTATGGATATGTTGGTAGATTCACTTGTGACTGATTTGTTGGAGAAAGCCCTGAATGGAGCGTTTTTGACTCATTCAGAAGGCAAAGAGTTGTTTAACAAGGCATCAACTCCTGATTTGATGCGTACCGCCCACCTCATGAGGTTGCAACGTAAGCCCGGAAATGAGGTTACTTGGATCATTGACAGGAACGTTAATACTACAAATGTTTGCATAGCTAATTGTAAATTCTGCAATTTCTACAGGATTCCTGGGCACAACGAATCCTATGTTACCACGATGCCGCAGTATCGTGAAAAGATTAGCGAGCTTTTTCGTTATGGAGGCGACCAGTTGTTGCTACAAGGAGGACACCATCCAGAGTTAGGACTTTCTTTCTATGTGGATCTTTTCAGAAAATTGAAAAGTGAGTTTCCCTCATTGAAGCTCCACTCATTAGGCCCTCCAGAAATAGCCCATATTTCCAAAATCGAAGGACTTTCCCATGCCCAGGTTCTCTCCGAGCTCAAGCAAGCGGGTTTAGACTCTTTGCCGGGCGCTGGTGCTGAAATTCTAAGTGACCGGGTGAGGCGTATGATTTCCAAAGGCAAATGCTCTGGAGGAGAGTGGTTGGATGTGATGAGGGCAGCTCATCAGCTCGACATTACCACATCTGCTACCATGATGTTTGGGCATGTTGAGACCATTGATGAGCGTTTTGATCATCTATTGGCTTTGCGCAAAGTTCAATCCGAAAAACCGGCTTCCTCCAAAGGGTTTATCGCATTCATCCCATGGCCATTCCAAGATGAAGACACTTTGTTACGCAATGTGAAAGGCATTCGAAATCACGTTTCCGCTGAAGAATATGTTAGAACCATTGCCATCAGCCGTATCATGCTACCTAATATCGAAAACATACAGGCTTCATGGCTAACCGTTGGAAAGCAGGTGGCACAAGTATGTCTGTATTCAGGCGCAAATGATTTCGGCTCCATCATGATCGAGGAAAACGTTGTTTCAGCTGCAGGCGCACCACATCGTTTTACAAGTAAAGGAATACAAGACGCTATCACAGAAGCAGGTTTTGTCCCCCGACTTAGAAATCAACAATACGAGTTCCGACCAATGCCTGAGCAAATGGAAGAGCAGGTAATCAATTACTAGATGAATTCGAACAGGTCACTCTTCATAATCTTATTTTTTGCTGCCGTGTTCAATTTTACATCGGCGCTAGCCACGCACAATAGGGCGGGCGAAATCACTTACGAACGACTTGGTCAATTTCTTTACAAGGCTACTATCACCACCTATACTAAAACATCTTCTCCAGCGGATAGACCCGAGTTGGAATTGTTTTGGGGTGATGGCACCAGCTCAGTGCTTCAACGCACTTCTGTCCAAGACCAATTTGGCGGGCCGGGAAGCGATATCAGACGTAATATTTACACGGGGGTGCATACATACCCAGGTCCTTCGATTTATACATTGTATTTCGAGGATCCCAATAGGAACGGCGGGGTAGTCAATATTCCGAATTCAATCAATGTCCCCTTTTACGTTGAATCGCAATTGATCATTTCGGCGTTTTTGGGATTCAACAATTCACCGGTACTTCTTCAGCCTCCTATAGACCAGGGTGTGATTGGACAACCTTTCGTTCATAACCCCAATGCATACGATCCGGATGGCGATAGCTTGTCGTACCATCTGATCCCTTGCAAAGGCGCTGGAGGGATATCCATTGGTGGCTATGCTTTTCCTCAGTCGAGTACATCATTTGAACTGGATTCAATTACAGGTGACTTAAAATGGTTTAACCCTGTTAATTGTGGCGAGTACAACATCGCATTTCTAATCAAAGAGTGGCGTAATGGTGTCCAAATAGGTTTTGTTGAACGTGATATGCAAGTGAACATTTCTTGCAACAATCCAAATTCAAATGCTCCACCTGTTATATCTCCATTAGCCGACATCTGTGTTACTGCCGGTGATCCAATCTCTTTTTCCGTTTCTGCATCAGATCCCGATGCCACCGACATAGTGACTCTCACTGCTACGGGTGGACCACTGGAGGTTAACGTCTCGCCTGCAACATTCAATCAGCCCATATCAGGAACAGGAACGGTGTCTTCCACGTTTTCGTGGCAAACCACTTGCGATCATGTAAGGGTTCAACCGTGGCAGATGGTTTTCAAAGCGGAAGACAATGATCAATTTGTCAATTTGGCGGATTTGGTATCAATGCGGATCACCGTTGTGGCGCCTGCTCCCCAAAATCTTACTGTGGTGCCCAATGGAAATGCTATGAGTGTTTCATGGAGCCCGTCTGTTTGTACTGAAGCTACAGGCTACGGGCTTTACCGTAGAGCGGGATTTTTCGGATTCATCCCAGATCCATGTGAAACAGGTGTTCCTTCATATACGGGATATGTTCGAATCGCCAGTCTTCAAGGACTTAACAACACAAGTTATTTAGACGATAACGGCGGTTTTGGACTGGCAGCAGGAACTGATTATTGCTATCTGTTAATTGCTGAGTTTGCTGATGGCGGCAAAAGTTATGCATCCCAAGAAGTATGTGCTATTTTGGAGAAGGATTTACCCGTTTTAACGAATGCAAGCATATTAACAACAGATGCGGTAAATGGTCAGGTCTATATAGCATGGAGCAAGCCGGTTGATTTGGACACCCTGCAATTTCCTGCTCCACACAGCTACGCTGTTCAGCGCTCTACGGGAATCAATACTTCGTTATTTCAAACAATCGGCACCAACACCGGCGGATTGAACGACACCGTCTTCATTGATTCGGGATTGAATACCGCCTCTTTCGGATATAACTATCGCATCGTGCTTTTTGCATCACAAAATGGTTCGACTATTGAAGTTGGCTCTTCAACGCCAGGCAGCACTGTTTTTTTATCGGCAACAGGTACCGATAACAAGGTGTTGCTTCAATGGAACGAAATTGTTCCATGGGTAAATTCGATTTACACCGTATATCGATATAATGGAGTGATATTCGATTCAATTGGTGTGTCGAATACCACTGCATTTGTGGATAGCCTTTTGGAGAACGGACAAAACTATTGTTACAAAATAAGAGCAACTGGGTCGTATTCAGCGCCTGGTTATATAGACCCCATCATTAATTTTTCACAAGAGGCTTGTGCCATTCCTATTGACAATGTGCCACCTTGCCCGCCAAATGCTGTTGCTACCCAGTCTGATTGCGAAGGCGGCAACCTATTAATAGAGTGGTCTGCTCCTGATATTGATTGTGGTGGAGACATCGCATATTATACAATAGGCTACAGTCCCGATGCTCAAACACCGTTTCAAATACTTCAAGTAATTAATGATGCTTCTGTATTGAGTTGGGCAATAAACGACTCCTCTGTTTCGGGATGTTATTATGTTTCTGCTACCGACACAGCTGGAAACACCAGCGTTGTTGCTGATAAGATCTGTGTCGAATATTGCCCTTACTACGATTTGCCAAATGTATTCACACCTGATGCCGATGGAATTAATGATCTGTTTGTCCCATATCCCTATCGGGATGTTGAATCGGTTGAATTGAAAGTTTTCAATCGATGGGGTATGGTTGTGTTTAAAACAGATGATCCGGATGTCTTATGGAACGGAAAAACTCAAAACACAGGTGAAGATCTCCCTTCCGCAGCATATTTTTTCATTTGCACGGTGGAGGAGAAGTTCATTGCCGGAAATCGGAAACGTGAGATAAAAGGTCCAGTGCAATTGATAAGGTAGTTTATAAATATGTTCACAGGTATAATAGAATCCATTTCAGTTGTTAAGTCCATCCGTAAAAACGGGACCAATATGGAATTCGGCTTTGAATGCCCGTTTGTGAGCGAGCTAAAAATAGATCAAAGCCTATCTCATAATGGTGTGTGTCTTACCGTAACCGGAATTGAAAACGGCATATATAACGTTACAGCCATAAGTGAGACGCTTGATAGGACCAATTTGGGTCTACTTGCTATAGGTGATACAGTCAACGTGGAACGATGTATGCTGATGGGCGGTAGATTGGATGGCCACATAGTACAAGGACATGTTGACACCGTTGCCAAATGCGAATCAATATCTGATATGGATGGTAGCTGGCTTTACCGTTTTTCGTTCCCAGAACAGGAATCCAATTTGATTGTGGAAAAGGGGTCCGTTTGCATCAATGGGGTTAGCCTTACCGTCGTTGATGCCTCCAATGGCATATTCAGTGTTGCGATAATCCCATACACGTATGAAAACACAAACTTCAAGGACCTGAAGCCAGGCGACTTGGTAAACTTGGAGTTTGATGTTATTGGAAAATATGTTGCCAAGATGCTTGGCAGGGCGTTAACTTGATATAAAAATCAAAGCCAGCCTGGCATGTCTTTTATATTTCCTGAAATCTGAAGATATAAAATCAAAAGTGCGAGAGCGCCAAATCCTATGGCCAGCCAAATGGAAAGTTTTTTATAGGACTCTGCGTTGCCTTGCAGTTTTTTGAAGCGATATATGTTGAATACGGCTTTCTCGGCCCTGTAAAAGGCGCTTTCTCCTTTAACTATGTAATCGAATGCGCCATATTGCATGGTTTTAACAGCAACTTCGATTTTATCTTGCCCAGAAAGCATAACGACATCCACTTCGGGGTCTATTTTTTTGATTTCCTGTAGAATCTCCAACCCATCCATTGCGTCTTTATCAACGGAATTCAAATAGAAATCAAGGAACACAATGCCAGGCTTTAGATGAATTTTCTCTAAACAATCCTCTCCTTTTTCGAAAATATGGATCTCATAACTGGTCATCTTGGAAAGATGGTCTTTTAGCATTTCGGCTAAAACCGGGTCGTCATCAACGATGAAAATCAACTTTCTCAAATCAGCCATAGTTTGTTTTTTTTGTAATTGATTGCAAGTATAATAGTTTGACTGCAAATATTCAAAGTTTACTTAGCTCATCCTCAAGCTCTCCAATTGCTTGTTCGACAAGTGTTCTGAGGTTTATCAACAACGCTGGTATCTCTTCTGTTCCATTTCCATCTCCACAAATATTCTCTATTCTTTGGGCGAATTCTGCTCCAGACGCCATTCCCATGTATTTCATTTGAGATTTCAAGGAATGTGAAGTGGTTTTTAATGATTTCCAATCCGATCTAGCAGAACATTCGTCCATTTGGATTAAACTGGGAGCAGCCATTTTAATGAACATTCCAACATATTTTTTAATCTTCTCAGGATCTCCTCCTGAAAAAGTCCGCATAAAAGTCAAATCGGATACTCTACTCATGGGTCAAAGGCTTTTTTCAAAGCTAAGAATTATTTTTCAGCTCTCAATGAATGGGCAAGGTAATTACGAATTCTGTAAAGGAGCCTGGCTCGGATAAAACAGTTAATGAGCCTTGATGGGCCTTAACAATGGTATCGTAGCTCAAGGATAACCCTAAACCCGTGCCTTCCCCTGATGGCTTTGTTGTGAAAAACGGATCAAAAATGCGTTTTTTCACTTCCTCTGGCATACCTGTCCCATTATCTCGGATTTTGATGATCACCTCTTTGCCTTCCAATCGAGTACTTACACCAACGGTAGCGGAATAATTTTTCTCACCTGCTTTGAACCGTTGATGAACGGCATAGAAAGCATTGTTGAAAATGTTGACTAATACCCTGCTGATTTCTTGCATTACCACATTAACCTTTGGAATGTCAGGGTCAAGGTTTTTTATTATTTCTGATTTGAATCCCTGGTCTCGACTTCTGTTACCATGATATGAAAGCTCCAAGAGCTCTTCAATCATCTTGTTCAAGTCCACTAGTTGCTTTTCAGGCTTCCCAACCCTCGAATGGGTTAGCATACCTTTCACGATTCTGTCGGCACGTTTGCCGTGTTCGTTGATTTTTTGAAGATTTGAAATGATATCTCTAAGGATCGCCTGCTTTTCTGATTCCGGCGCGGTTTTCATCTCCTCAATTAACTCTATCGATAGCTCGGAAAAATTATTTACGAAATTCAAAGGGTTTTGGATTTCATGCGCAATGCCGGCAGTTAGTTGTCCTAATGATGCCATTTTCTGCGAATGAACAAGTTGTTCCTGGGTAGCTACAAGTTTTGTGTGTGTTTCTGATAATTCATGGAAAGTACGGTCAAGGTCTTGTCTAGTCCGTTTTTCATTTCTGTAACGGTTATAAAGCAATAAAGAGATTATTATAATTGATACGGAAATCGCAATCAAAAGGTCGCGAAACGCTTTTCCCTGGCTTACCTGAAGTTCTTTCTTGGATAGGGCTAATTCTTGACTTTGTTTTTCACGTAGCAACTCCTTGATTTTCTCGTCGCGTTCCTGATTTGTTATGTCGCTTTTACGTTTTTCAACATTGAATTCCTCTATGAGTTTTTCTTTTTCCAATCGCTCTATTTCAGCATCGATTAACAGCTGGTTCCTTTCCAAATCACTCGCCGAAACGCCTTCCATTGAAAAATTTATATCCTTCCGCAACATGTCGTTTATGGCGTTTCGCTCCATGATCTCTCTGCGGGTTGAACGACTGTTCAAGACTCGTGACGCTTCCACACGGTCAATCGAATCTCGAACTTGTTCATATTTTATCTTGGTTTCATCTGCGGCCATGATATCGCCCGACAAGGTATTCAAGGTTGAAATTTTCAAATAGGAATCCTTGAGAAGCCGGGCTGTTGATAGTTGAGGGTATGTGGCAATGCTTTTTTGAAATTCCTGATTGGCTTGTGAGTAAAGCCCTTTTTTATACAATGCGACACCCTGGTTTCGCAATACCAACGCCATGCCAGGGGCATCGTTCAACGATTTGAAAATATTGGATGCTGACTTCAGGAGGGTCTCGCGTTCTGGTGAGTCACCTTTTCTTAAGGATGCTTCTCCAGCTTGGACAAGACATCTAGCCTCTAACTGACGCATTCCTGCCAGTGAAAACGCCTTTGAGGCAGCCAGGAAGTGCTGCTGGGCGTTTGTCCAATCCTTAGATGCCAAATATGCTTGAGCAGATACTACCAATGCCGCACCTTTTACCAGATTCAGTTTCGAGTAACGAGGATCTGTTTCGATTTTTTTAGCTGAGCTCAGGGCGTCTGCATATGATCCGTTTTTCAACTTAAACCAGGTCAATGCCAGTTCTGCCAAAGGCATAAGGTTGCTTTTGTCAGACTCCATTAGAGCATCATTCGCTGATTGAAGCAATTGGATGGACTTTTGAGTATTTCCATCCGCGAACTCTATCCAAGCAAGTTGGATTGCAGTATTTGCGGTTTGGAGCTTGTTAGACGACTTGACGGATGATTGCAATGCCTTTTCAAGTGCGGCCCGGCCAGGATTGTCTAAGGCTGCCTTCTGCAACTGTGGCATAAAAAACAACCCTTCTTGCTCCATTGCTTCCTCAGCTAAACCAAGCGGTTCCACCAATAAAGTGTTTTCTTGTCCCACGGCCTTTAAACTGAAAGCCATACAAAACAGCATCAGAAGAAAACGTCCACAATTTTTATTTGCAAAACTTAAAAACTCCATGAATAATGAGTTTGGGCAATCGAATTAAGAATTATGTTCTTACTGGGTAGGTAAATTGTATTTGCCTCGAAATTTTCGATCAAGTTGACTTTGAATATTGTCAAGGTCGATCGACCTGCCTTTTATAAATGCCTTTACGACCTCACTAGAGCGCATATCCATCACATCCCCTTCGCATACAATCAATGTGGCATCCTTTCCTAATTCCAAAGAGCCGGTAGATTTATCTATTCCAAGTATTCTGGCCGGACTTAATGTAATTGACTCGATGGCTTCTTCCTTGGTAAGTCCATAAGCCGCAGCAGTCCCCGCCTGATAAGCCAGATTCCTGACTTGCCAGAACTCAGGCACTGAAATGGCGAATGGTATTCCTGCTTGTTTAAGTAGGAATGGGAATTCATAGGGTAAGTCAATCGCTTCATCACTAATGGATGGCAAACGATGGGTTTCCACTACTACTACGGGAATTTGATTTTCCTTCAGGAGATTAGAAACCGCCAAAGCTTCGCGGGCACCTACTAAAACAATATCCAATCCAAATTTCTTTGAAAAAGCGACGGCGGCTATTATTTCTTTTGCATGGTTGCAGTGAATGAAAAGTTTTTTCGTTCCATCAAAAACCCCTTTCATGGATTCCAGGTGTATATTGATTTCTTTTGGCTTTTTCTCGTTTGCATAAGCTTTGGCTTCCGTGAACAGTTTCACCAATTCATTCATGTTGCGTTCTGCTGCAACGCGCTGCTTTTCTTCACCTCCTGGTTCTTCTGTACGGTATATCCTCATGTTTGGCCAATGCAAATGCATGCCATTATCAGTAACATAAGCCGCATCCTCATAATTCCAAGCATCCAAAACAACTACCGATGATTGTCCGCTGAGAGCGGGGGATGAACCACCTGGTTTCGGAACTATTTGGGCCATCATAACCCCGTTGCTTCTTACAGTTGGAATAACCTTGGAGTCGGTATTGTATGCGATAATGGATCTTACAGATGGGTTTAATATTCCCGTTTCAGCCACATCAACTGTCGCTCTAACAGCTTCAATTTCATTCAAGCCGAGAACCGTGTTCAGGGCTATCAATCCAGGATAGATGTCCTTTCCAGAAACGTCGATGATTGTATCATAAGCCGCACGGTCGATTCTAATGGTTGTTGCATCTGCGACTAGATTTAGCACGCCTTTGGCAAAACCTACTGCGCCATTTTCTATCACGTTACCGTTTCCTACATGCACTCTACCGTTCATCAACAGGATTTTTTTCGTTTGCTCTGATGCCGGAACCGGATTCTGGGCTGAAGTTGGCAGCGTGTTTAAAAACACGATGGTAAATATCGAAAGGCCCAATATATATGTTTTGAAGTTGGAATGGTTATTCATATTGTCTCTTGTTTTTTAAATTGCACAGGTTTTTCAATGAATTTCATCATCGTCCTCCATGCAATGGAAGATTTTCTTTTGTTGAAAGGATGGACTTTTTGTTGGTCCGCCTTTACGACTTACAGATTGCATTTTTGTAATGATACGTTGTCTTTCATTTGCGATATCCGACCTCATTTGTTCATCACGATTCATATCAAAATAGCATATGCCGTCGATGTAGGTTTGTTGAGCAATGGCATAGGATGATAGAGGATGATCGTTCCAAAGCACTAAGTCAGCATCTTTGCCAACCTTGATGCTTCCTACACGGTTGTCGATCCGAAGCAGTTTTGCCGGGTTCAGCGTAACGAATTTCAACGCCTCTTCTTCGCTCACACCTCCGTACCTGACTGCCTTTGCCGCCTCTTGATTCAATCTTCTTGCCATCTCGGCATCATCTGAGTTGAAAGCGACTGTTACACCTACATCATGGAGTATCGAGCCGTTGTGTGGTATGGCTTCTATCACTTCATACTTGTATGCCCACCAGTCACTAAAGCTGGAAGCCCCAACGCCATGAGCCTTCATCTTGTCGGCAACCTTATAACCTTCGAGGATATGAGTAAAAGTGTTTACCTTGAATCCAAGTGAATCTGCCACCCGCATCAACATGGTAATCTCTCCTTGCTGGTAGGAGTGACATGTAATATGCCTTTTGTTATTCATGATTTCCGCAATTGCCTCCATCCTCAGGTCTCGACGAAATGGCACGGTTGACTTCTTCTCTTTAGAAGCTTTGAGAGCAGCTTCATACTCTATAGCACGAGTGAAGGCATCTACATAAACCTGTTCAACTCCCATCCTTGACTGAGGATATCGGGATCGGTAAAGGTCGCCCCAGTTAGCTTGCTTTACGTTCTCACCTAATGCGAATTTGATAAAGCCCGGAGCGTTTTCGAATTTCAGTCCCTCAGCGGATTTCCCCCAACGAAGTTTAATCAGTCCGGATTGTCCGCCGATCGGATTACATGACCCATGCAATAGCTGCGAAGTGGTAACCCCGCCTGCTAATTGTCTGTAAATGTTGATATCGTCAGGGTCTAAGACATCCCCGATACGCACTTCAGAAGTGATGGCATGTGAACACTCATTAACGTTATTGCTGACAGCAATATGTGAGTGCTCATCGATCATGCCCGGTGTGATATGTTTTCCTGTTGCGTCAATGACCTTGGAGCCTGTTTGAGATAGGTTTTTACCAACGGCAACAATCTTTCCACTATCAACCATCACATCTGTATTCTGCAAAACGCCTTCTTTTTCGTTTGTCCAAACAGTGGCATTCCTGAATAAAATCTTTTCTGCTACAGGCATTTTTTCAAAGCCATATGCAATTGGAGGTGTTAGTGATTTGCCGGCTGATGGCTTTTCAGAAGGCTTGATGGAATCGATTGGCGTTTCATTCTCCGAGCCTTCATACTTGGCACTCCAGCTTTTTGATCGGTTGGAAACACCCTCAAAACCATCTTTGGTCCTGTAGCCGGATAGATTATAGACCCCCTTGTTAGGGCCTTTCTGCATTTCAAAAGAAACCGAAAAGATGCCGTTTTGAAATCCTATGCTAGCAGATGTTGTATCAACCCCTGAGATAATTTTAGCTGAAATTTCATTCAATGTTTGACGAATCAGCAGGCTTCCAACATCAGTGCCTTCAACAATCAAGTTGTAAGCTCCTTCAACATCTTTTTCCATCGAGGATTTCACAACGTAAGGAACCCCTTTGATCCAATTTTGCATGATACGTGATTTAGTATCGAAAAACTCTCCCGACATCACCAGGAAGTTTGCCATGTTTCCCTTTTTCAAAGTGCCGCATGTCGAAGACATTCCAATAAGTTCAGCAGGCGTTTCGGTAGTTGCCTTCAAAATGGATTCCTTTGACATACCTAAAGAATGTAAAAGTCGAAGTTGCTCTGCAAACGATTCTACGTCTTTAAGCCCAGTGGATGTAAAGGCGATACGAACGCCTTTATTTTCCAACGTAATGGCATTGAATGGCGCCTGCTCCCAATTCATCAGGTCTTCTAAGGTAAGACTTCGAGTGTCGTAAGGATCCGAAACGTTGTATGCCTCAGGAAAACGCAGAGGCAAGATATAGGTGTTTCCTGTTTTCGAAATTTCGTCTGCACGTTTGTATTCGTCTCCTGAACCCTTGATGATGAATTTAACTCCGAACTCATCGCCTACTTTGTCGATCCTTAACGATTGCAAATAATCGGATGATTCGAAAAACATTGGAAGCTTTCGGTTGTCGATCCAAGCCTGAATGGAGATGTTTCGCTCTTCCTTGAACCCACCGCTGGCGTACCATTCAGCATCAAGGAAAGATTGACGAAGCAGGGCAATTGCGCCCATCTCCGATGTCGGATATTCTTGTTTGGATGAGCCTTTGTTGAATGAAAATGCGGAAGCGGCTTTTTCCTTAACGAGCAGCTCGTTCTCCTTGCCGGATCCCAGCAATACTACGCAGCCACTACCTCGGGCTATTCCGTCTTTCGGCAATGTCAAGGCCATCCCAAAACCCGCATTGCGCATTTTATTTGCGATCTCTTCATTAGCTACAAAAAGCCTTTGGCCTTCGATTTCCGGTCTAAGTGCTTCATTCCATGAATAGGCGCCCTTGGTATTGGTGTTTGCTTGTGGCGATCTCCTGCCATCTCCACTTTCTGACATGTCTTTTTCACTTCCTGAAATACCATAGTGTGAATACGGATCAATGAAAGAAGGGTAAATGTGCATGCCTTTCAGATCTTGAACAATGGAGCCTACAGGAATCGGGAGGTTTTTGCCAATGGCTTCGATCACACCGGTCTTAACAATAAGCATCGCTGAATCTAAAACCGTTCTATGATCGGTATGCACGGAGGCATTTTTGAATACATAGGGAAGGTCATGTCGGTAAGGAATGCCCATAACCGGATATGTCTCTTGTGCGTCTGCTCTAAATGATGCGAAAGCGCAGATAATTGAAGCCCATCCGGTAATTAGGCATGTACGTACACGGAGTGTTTGGAATACTGAATTCATCTGTTTAATCTGCTTGTGTATTTTATCCGTTAATACTTGTGGTTTTCCATTAGGTTTTCCTACATTGAATCAAAACAACTCGATAATTGGAATTATACCACTAGTTTCAAAATTAGGTTTTTCCGATGGTTTTTTTATTTTTGAGGAATATTAAAATTCAAACATGTACACAGGCCTCCTCCATTTGCACTCATTACTTCGTTGGGTACTCCTCATTTTGCTTTTGATAATGATTTACAGGGCTTTCACGGGACGAAGTTCGGGGCGTAATTTTACCGATCAGGATCGCAAATTGTCATTGTTCACATTGATTTCAGCACATCTGCAATTGGTTTTGGGTTTTGTGATGTATTTCATGAACGATACCATTTCCATGGCTTTAGGTAACATGGCTGCAACTATGAAGGATGGCGTTCTACGATTCTTGGCGGTGGAACATGTATTGACCATGGTAATAGGAATAGCTTTGATCACCATTGGTCATATTAAAGCGAAAAAAGCATCTACAGACCATTCAAAATTCACAGCCATTTTGGTTTTTTATCTTATCGCTTTGGTCCTGATTGTTAGCCGTATTCCATGGCCCTTCATGGAAGCAGGTGAAGGGCGTGGATGGCTATAATGTGTTTTGATACCTCTGATACTTTACCGGCTTATTTGCTGTTCTTTTGATGGCGACCTTGGATAAGTCGGAAGAGCAAGTGGTATTGGTTTCGGTTTGCCGTCAAGGACAAACAGACGCCCAAACATTGGAGTACCTGGATGAGTTGGAGTTTCTTGCTCATACTGCCGGAGGGAAAACGCTCAAAAGGTTTATCCAAAAGCTGGAATACCCTGATCCGAGGACCTATATTGGTAAAGGGAAACTGGAAGATGTAACTTCTTTTGTGAAACTCAATGGTGTTTCCATTGTGATTTTCGATGATGAACTTACTCCGTCTCAGCTTCGCAACATTGAAAAGGTTGTTGGTTGCAAGGTGCTGGACAGAACCACACTGATACTTGACATTTTTGCCAGTAGGGCCAGGACGGCCCAAGCCAGGACCCAGGTGGAGTTGGCCCAGTATCAATATTTGCTACCACGACTCACACGCATGTGGACGCACTTAGAGAAGCAGCGTGGGGGTATTGGAATGCGCGGACCAGGAGAGACGGAGATTGAAACGGATCGACGAGTCATCCGCGATAAGCTTTCCAAACTAAAGGAAAAGCTACGGGAAATTGACAAGCAGAACCTCACTAGAAGGAAGTCACGCGAGAACATCGTGCGGGTTGCTTTGGTTGGTTATACCAATGTTGGTAAGTCAACAATCATGAACTTGCTGAGCAAGTCTGATGTTTTTGCCGAGAATAAGCTATTTGCCACATTGGATACAACAGTCAGGAAGGTAGTATATGGAAGTACGCCATTCCTACTTTCAGACACGGTTGGTTTCATCCGTAAACTCCCACATAATTTGGTGGAATCTTTCAAAAGCACCCTCGACGAAGTTCGTGAAGCGGATATTTTGCTCCATGTGGTTGATGTGTCACATCCGAATTTTGAAGACCAGATTGATGTGGTGAATCAAACGTTGGCGGATATCGGAGCCGCAGATAAAAAGGTGTTGATGGTATTCAACAAGTTGGATGCTTATAGGTATGTTGAGAAGGATGCTGACGATTTAACACCTGCGAGCAAAGAAAATGTCTCCTTGGAAGAGCTCAAGCGCACTTGGATGGCAAAGGTGCATGGTGCTTGTGTTTTCGTTTCCGCTGCCAAAGGAATCAACATAGGAGAACTGAGAGAAAAACTAACGCAGTTGGTTGGAGAGAAGCATCAAATGCTATACCCGCAAAAGAGGACTGCTGATTGATTAGTTAATCAGAAACAACGCAATCGGGTGTTGAAACCGATGTTAATTGAATTTGATTTTCAAATAGGTGTCTGACTAGGTCAATTTGACCGGAGGCTCCATGACAGCGCCACACTCTTTACAAGTGCGAAGGTCTGTAGAGGCATAGTAAGCTTCCATCGCAGCCTTGAGTTCTGTTTCAATGTCTTTGAGCTCCAAAAATCCTTCGTGCAACAGGTTGTTGCATTCTTCGCAGTACCATTGTAAACGGTCCAGCATGCCTGGTCTACGATGAACCTCCATTACCAGTCCAACTGTGTTGGCGCCCCTTTGCGGGGAATGTGGCGTGCGTGCAGGGAGCAGGAATATGTCGCCTTCTTTGATGTCTATGGTGCGGGGTTGTCCGTTTTCCTGGATTTTCACCTGAATATCACCTTCAAGTTGATAGAAAAACTCCTCTGTTTCATTGTAGTGATAGTCTTTTCTTGAATTGGGACCGCCCACGACCATTACTATGAAGTCCTGTTCGGGTTTATAAACCACCTTATTGCCAACGGGTGGCTTTAGCAAATGACGGTTTTCGTCGATCCACTTTTTGAAATTAAAAGGAGCATTGATGGCCATGGGGTTTCGTTTGAATGTACCTTACAAATTAAAGGAAAATAGAAACAAG
>JBJTQS010000128.1:0-6323 GCA_046075765.1 Bacteroidota bacterium | reverse complement strand
CCTGAGCCCACTTTGCGGTGTCACCATCGACTCCTCGCAAATCGCACAGAAAATTCTTTTCTTCAATTTTGATGGCATCACACCTTGCTTCAGTCCATCCCGAACCCGCTCAGGTCAAATAAAAGTACATCTCACCTCCGGTGTCAATTGGAGCGCGGTAAATGCGGTTCTAACTTTAACATATACGAATTTCAAAATCACACGTTTGTCCGATAACAAATGGGTGATGTTTAATGGTGTGAAAACAATTACCAATGTGAACGGACATAATTGGCTTGGCTTTGTAACGGGCTCCAGTTCGCATGTGTATCGTTCAAGAGCTTATAATGTGGATGTTGATTTCAACAATGGTGCATCAGCAATTTGGAATAGCGCTCGAATCACCACTTGGAGTTATACACCCACCAGCCCATTGGGACCGAAGCTGAATTTCCAATGCACGGGAGATACGATTATAAACGGCAAGTCCAATGTGGACATGTGGGGCGTTAATCGTTTTGGTAACAATTTCATATCCTACTACACGGCTCCTTGGCAATCGAATTCTTACTGCGGGTTTTGGCGACCTGTATCAGGAACAATCAAGCATGAAGTGAATGGCGGAGTATTTCAATTGGATCTTGGAGTAGATCAGTCCGGAAATGCTTCTACACTTAATTGCGCCTATGGTTATAAGGTTACATGGACCAACAATGGCAATTCATACACCCGCGTGTTTTCGTACTGATAAAAAACAGCTGTTGATTTAGATTAAGGGCTCCTTCGGGAGCCTTTTTTATTTTCAGCTCGCAAAAAGTTCGCGCTCTACTCCGTGAATAAGGCAATGGATGATTTTGATGTGTACCTCTTGGATGCGATCGGCAAATCCGTTGTGCGATACACGGATTTCCACATCACACAAAGGTGCAAGACTGCCGCCACTTTTTCCGGTGAGGCCAATTATTACCATTCCTTTTTCTTTGGCCACTTGTGCCGCTTTAATCACGTTTTTTGAATTTCCGCTTGTGCTGATGGCTAGCAACACATCTCCTTTACATCCAAAAGCTTCGAGATGCCTTGAGAAGACCGAATCAAAACCGTAGTCGTTGGCAACGCAGGTGATATGACTGGGGTCTGAAATCGACATGGCAGGTAGAGCAGGACGATCATTACGAAACCTTCCCGAAAGTTCTTCTGCGAAATGCATCGCATCACACATGCTGCCACCATTTCCACAGGAAAACACCTTGTTTCCATTTTTAAATGCGGAGGATAGTTCGTGAACCGCTTTGGAAATCGCTTCCAAGTTTGAATCCTGATTCAAAAAGGAAGTCAGCGTTGCTGCCGCTTCTTCAAACTCTTTGCGTATCATTTCGGCTGTGTTCATTATTGTCCTTTGGTTCTTTTTTCGAAGCGACAAAGTCCTTCATCCAAAAATTTCACGTAGGTGTCGATGTCAGGTGTGTATCCTCTTGGATTGGCAAGGATTTTTCCGTTGTTATCGAGCAATATATAATAAGGCTGGGAGTTCGTTTTGTATAGCGTGCGCTGCATATCACTCCACTTATTACCCGTTGTCTTAATCTGTTTTCCAGTCTCGGAAACATATTGTTGACTTTCCGGCAACAGCTTCTTGTCATCCACGTAAAGTGAAACAACCACATACTTCTCACTTAGTCGCTTCAACACCTCTGGATCCGACCACACATTGTCTTCCATCTTGCGGCAATTCACGCAGCTCCATCCCGTGAAATCGAGCATAACCGGTTTGCCTTGCATTTTGGCGTAACGCATGCCTTCCTCATAATCCTTAAAGCATGTTAAATTGTGTGGACATTCTGACTCTTGTGGTTTCAACCATTCCTTATAAAACTCGGGCGGTGGAAATCCGCTTATGAGTTTTAAAGGTGCTCCCCACAATCCAGGAACTAGGTACAAGGTGAAACTGAATACCAGGATGGCCATGATGGTACGCGGAACTGACAAGTAGGGTAGGTCGCTATCGTGCGAAAATTTGAGCTTGCCTATCAAGTACAATCCCCACAATCCGAAGATGATCACCCAAAGGGCAATGAAGAGTTCACGCTTCAAGAAATCCCAATGATATGCGAGGTCAACGTTGGAAAGAAATTTCAATGCTAATGCCAACTCCAAGAATCCAAGGCTCACCTTCACAGTGTTCAACCATCCTCCTGATTTAGGTAGGGATGTGAGCATGGACGGGAATGCTGCGAACAGGGCAAAAGGTACAGCGAGTGCCAACGCAAAACCAGTCATGCCTGCAATAGGCCCCATGTAACTGCCGCCGTGAGCTGCTTCTACCAACAATGTGCCGATGATAGGACCCGTGCAGGAGAAGGATACCAACGACAGTGTGAAGGCCATGAAGAATATGCCCAGCAATCCGCCTCGGTCTGATGCGGAGTCAACTTTGTTGATCAAAGCGGATGGTAAAACGATTTCAAATGCACCGAGGAACGATGCCGCGAATATTATGAAGATGATGAAGAATGCCAGATTGAAAAACGAATTACTGGCCATTTCATTCAATGCATCGGAGCCGAGTGTAACAGTAACCAGGAAGCCGATGCTCACATAAATGACAATGATGGATAGCGCATAGATGATGGCATTGGCCATGCCTTTACTCCTAGAGCCGCTGCGCTTGATGAAAAAACTCACGGTCATCGGAATCATTGGGAATACGCAAGGCGTAAGCAATGCAAGTAATCCGCCAATAATACCGCCTAAGAAGATGCCCCATATCCCATCATAATGCTGTTCGCCTTCTAATTCGCCACAACCAGGTTCCAATTCGGTCACCGGGCCACCATCTGCTACCAACACCTGGTCGGATGATGATGGAGGGAGAGTTGATGATGCTAAAGTGTCAGGAACAGGTTTAGATGCGGTATCTGTGTTCTCCGTTGCAACAGGCGTTGGAGTAGCTTGTGCGGATCCGGGAATATCGAACTTTAGGTTAATCAACTCTGGAGGCAGACATCGTTCATCATCACAAACCATAAACTCCACACTACCTGAAATTGTAAATGAAGCATTATTGTTGAGTGCTACTTTCTGTTTAAACACCGCCTTCTCTCCAAAATACTTCAATTGCATTTCGAAGTTTTTGTCGAAATATTCTACCGCCTTTCCTTCTGAAACATTCCCAACGGTTTTGTAGTTGGGGGAAGCATCAAAGGTGAAAGTTGTCTTAATTGGACCACCATCAGGTATGTATTGGGAATACAAATGCCAGCCCTTTTCTATGGTAGCCGTCATTACCAGAACGGCTTCTTTGTCTGATGTTTTCTCCACAGAAGCCTTCCATTTAACCGGCTCGAGAATTTGAGAAAACAAAGGTTGGGACAAGAAAATGCTGATAAACAGCAATTTAAAGGCCCATTTGGTGGCGTATGATAGGTTTTTCATAGACGATTTGACTTTTCAAATTTACTCAAATGAATGAGCCGAAATCAAACGAAAAAAGAGCTCGTTTAATATTTAAAACCAAGAGAAAATTTCTGCGCTTGAAAGCACCTTTTTGCCCTCACCATGAATATCCTTTTTCACACTTCCGTTTTCAAGCATGATGATGCGGTCTCCATAAGTTTCAGCATCCTTGAGGTTGTGGGTAACCAGTAGCGTAGTCAATCCATGTTCACGGGTAATCTGAGCTGCCAAACCCATTACAGTTTTCGCGGTTGCGGGGTCCAAGGCCGATGAAGGTTCATCCATCAAGAGCACATCTGTTTGATCCATGATGGTCATCAACAATGTTAGTGCTTGCCTTTGTCCGCCCGACAAAGTACCGATTGGTTGATCCACTTTGTGTTCTAATCCCAGCCCCAGTTGCGATATGTCGGCAATTACCTTTTTCCGGAATTCATTATTCAATCCAATGTTGGGGTTTTTCAGTTTTGAGCGAAGTGCAGCCAATCTAAAGTTTTCCATCACCGATAACTCGGAAGCTGTACCTGCCAATGGATCTTGAAAAACGCGTGACACATTATTGCTTCGTTTATGACCCAACGCCTCGGTAACATCGCGACTGTTGATGAAAATCCTTCCGGTATCCGGCAGTAAATTTCCGGCTATCAGATTCAGCAAGGTCGATTTGCCTGAACCGTTGGAGCCAATCAATATGGTGAATGAACCCCGCTCGATATCCAGGTTGATTCCGCGCAAAGCGTAAACCTCGCGATCCGTATCCTTGAAGAATCTCTTGTGGATGTTGCTCAATCGAATCATGCCCGTTTTGCTTTAAGGTTCGATATCGCTACAATCGTTAAAACGATTACTGCCGTCACTAATTTCAGGTAGTTGGGGTTTAGGCCAAATGCCAACGACTGCGCCACTGCCAATCTGAAAACCATGCTTCCTGCGATCATGCAAATCAGTATGGCCCAAACTCGATTGAACTTAAACAAGGAGGCAATAGATTCGCCGATCATTACGGCAGCCAATCCCGAAATGATGATGCCAACTCCCATGTTCACATCCGCAAATCCTTGGTATTGCACCATCAAAAAACCACTTAGCGCGGTTAGGGCATTGGCAATCGCTAAACCTAAAATTTTCATACGGTTTATATTCACTCCGTTTGCGGAGGCCATCTGTTCATTGTTTCCCGTGGCACGCATGGCGATTCCCAAATCCGTTTTCAGCATCCATGCCATCATCAAAGCAATTAAAAATGCAAATGCCGATGCAACCAACAGTGGCTTTTGATTGATGATTTCGTTGGAAGCGAACAACCCCATCTCCATATCCAGTGGAATATTCGACCTTCCCATTATGGCAAGGTTGATGGAATAGAGCGCTGTCATAACCAAAATTCCCGATAACAAAGGATTGATACGAAGTTTGGTGGATATGATGCCGGTGGTGGCGCCGCCTAACGCTCCTGCCAACATGGTTGCGGGAAGCACCAGCCAAACGCTCCAGCCGAGTACGAGTCCTACTGCCGCAACTACACCTCCCAAAGTAAAACTCCCGTCGGTGGTGATGTCAGGTATTTTGAAAATGCGTAGCGAGAGGTAAACACCAATACCCAAGCTGGCATAACAAAGTCCTTGTATAATCGCGGCCAGGTATAAATCCATACGATGCTATGGCTTGAAAGGAAGGAAAGTGGAATCAGGTTGGATGCCGAATGCGGCTGCGGTTTGTGGATTGAATAGCTTCTGCCGGGTTTTAACAATAACAGGAGCGGGCACACCCTTTTTTCCTGATTTTAAATATTGTGCAGCCATTTCTCCAGATTGGTAACCCCATTGGTAAAAATCGGCACCATAAGAAGCAAGCGCACCTCTACCTACCAACCCTGCTTCGCTGGTTATGATGGGCACTCCTTTTTTTCTGCAAGATTTATCAATCGTTTCAAAGGATGCGAAAATAACATTGTCGGGTAGAGCGAAGAAAACATCGATATCTTGTAGCAACAATGCTTCGGTTACAAGCTGGGTCTCGGCACTGTTGTTCACCGGAAGCGATATCATTTCCATTCCCAACTCTTGGCACTTTTTGAATAACACATTATACGCTGCTTGCGATTGTGGTTCTGCTTGGTTGAAGACAGTACCCACTTTTTTCGCATTCGGATAAAGTTGTTTGATGATGATTGCTGCAGAGTCCAAGTAATCCAATGTTTCAAAAACACCTGAGAGGTTTTCAGGATACTTGTTGCTTCGGTCAGCTAATCCGGCCAAGTCGGGTCGCGGCGATACCATCATGAAAATCGGTGTCTTCGTTGTCCTTTTACTAGCAGTGATGGTCGACAAAGTAACATTGGTGGCTATGAGATCAACATCCTCAGATAAGATTCTGTCACAGGCTTGATTCAAGGTTGGGATGTCGCCTTGAGCGTTTGAGTAAATGTATGACACGGTTTTTTTCTCTTCACTATATCCGTTGTCGGACATAGCTTGATAGAAACCCTGCTTAGCTAGATCGATTGTGGGGTCTTGTATGAAATCCAAAAAACCAACCTTGGTGATATGGTTGTCTTGGTTGTTGCACGACACCAGAGTCAACATCCCAATGGATAGTATGGTAATAAGATTTTTTCTCATCGCTTTTAGTTGAATAAATTTACCAGGATCCTCCTGCACCACCGCCACCGAAGCTGCCTCCACCGAATCCGCCGAAACCACCACCTGATGATCCGCCTCTTCCGGAAAATCCGCCCCAGGACCCTCGATGTGGCAAAGAAGTTTGATTCAATAGCATCCAAGCTGTCCAAAATGAAAGATGATTGATCCTGGCATATCTTTTTACTTGATTTACCCGAAGGGTAATGACAAGTGCAATGAATATTAATGCAAAAAGGATTTGCATCCAGG
>JBJTQS010000127.1:0-7500 GCA_046075765.1 Bacteroidota bacterium | reverse complement strand
TGACACATTCCGCCCACCTCAACCATACTCAAGACTAGCAGTATCAATGGCAGTTCTCCCGTTGAGCGAGAGGCTTTCACCACTGACTTACTAATCCGCCTACGCACCCTTTAAACCCAATAAATCCGGATAACGCTCGGGTCCTTCGTATTACCGCGGCTGCTGGCACGAAGTTAGCCGACCCTTATTCTTACAGTACCATCAACCCTCGACGCATCAAGGGGTTTTTTCCCGTATAAAAGAAGTTTACGACCCATAGGGCCTTCATCCTTCACGCGGCATGGCTGGATCAGGCTTGCGCCCATTGTCCAATATTCCTTACTGCTGCCTCCCGTAGGAGTCTGGTCCGTGTCTCAGTACCAGTGTGGGGGATCATCCTCTCAGACCCCCTACCGATCGGAGCCTTGGTGAGCCGTTACCTCACCAACTAGCTAATCGGACGCATGCCCATCTGTAACCCCCGGAGGTTTAATTGCAAAGTGATGCCACTTCGCAATGTTATGCGGTATTAATCTCCCTTTCGGGAGGCTATCCCCCAGTTACAGGTAGGTTGCATACGTGTTACGCACCCGTGCGCCACTCTCATGGTCGTATTGCTACAACCAATCCCGTTCGACTTGCATGTATTAGGCCTGCCGCTAGCGTTAATCCTGAGCCAGGATCAAACTCTCCATTGTAAAGTTTTATTAAATAGCTCTAGGTTTACCTGTGTGTTCATCCTCCCCTAAGGGAAATGAACTGGCTTGTTATTTCCTACAATCCTTCAAAGAACGCTTTCTATATACATCGCCAACGATTTGGCGAGAGTAGAGATCATTTTGGGGCTGCAAAGATAATCGGATGATTCATCTTTACAAATTCCAAACTAATTTTTTGAGAACTTTTTTCAACCCTTCAACCATTCAACAAATGGTTTTCGAATTGGGGATGCAAAGATAGGTAGGTTTTACGTTGAAACAAGCAAAACACAAGAAAAAATTGAAAAAATATTACTTTGTGTGTTTAATGACTGATTATCAGTTATATAAATTCCAATTTAAGGCGTGGAATTCGACACCGGCAGCACCTTTCCCCGGTAAAATCGCCAACCATCCACACCAAACTGACATATATATCGGCCCATTTCCGCTGCCGTAACACTCGCCTGGAACCCAGGAAATGCCTTTCCCAACATCTCCGTAGCCACCGAACCCAAAGCCAAGCCATTAAATACCAGATTTTTATTCTTGAATTCCTCTGCCAAAACCTCCGTCAACACAGACCATGCACCCTTACTACTACTATATGCAGCCAATCCCGGAAACTTAACCGTCCCCGTTAATCCCCCCATGCTACTGATATTAACTATATGACTTACACGACCTTGACCAAGGAATGGTAACAAATCCCGTACAAAAATTGCTGGCCCAATGACGTTGCTTCTGTAAATCGACTCCCATTCCTGAATTGAAATTTCTTCAAACGGTCGATTAACCAACATGCCAGCGTTGCCAATTAAAACGTCGATATGGCTTACCCCAAGCTTGGTTAAAACATCCAACAAACTGGAATTGTCGTAAACCGAGACATCCAAACATACCGGTGTTATCCTACCCTTCGGAAACTCTGCGGCCAAAGATTCCAACAAATCCGCTCTACGCGCAACAGCAAAAACCATCCAGCCATCCAGCCTCGCATATTCACGTGCAACATCCCTACCTATGCCTGAAGAAGCTCCCGTGACAATTGCATATTTAACTCGATGAAACAATTCCATTTTACCTATGTTTGAGGAAAGAATTAAACCTAAAGTTTGATGGTAAAGCTACGATTATCCGTTTTAACCTTGTTGATTTTCGCAACTCAAATAGCATCCGCCCAAGAGTTGCCTCGAACACCTTTCAAAGACAGACTCTATTTCGGTGGTAACCTGGGTTTGCAATTTGGATCGGCAACCTACATCGACCTCTCCCCGCTTGTTGGATATAAAATCACCGAAAAGCTAAGTGCGGGCCTGGGAATCACATACATTTACTACAATATCAAGGAAAGCGCCAACAATTATGGATATGAGACTTCCATATATGGAGGACGCGTATTTGGTAGATATCATTTCTTGGATAACCTTTTTGCCCACGCAGAAACCGAAGTGCTGAACATGGAGGTTCCCGCCAGAATTTCAGGCACAAACCAATACACCCTGGTCCGTGAAAACATTACAAGTGTTCTAGCTGGTGGAGGATATGCCCAGCCCATCGGTGAACGCTCGGCGCTTGTAATGATGCTGCTTTGGAATTTCAATGAAGACCAATATTCGCCTTACCAAAACCCTATTTTCAGAATAGGATTCAACGCAGGATTTTAAATAAAATCTACTTCTCCATCAGGAAAGCCGGCTCGGCCATTTTCGGCATTTGTCGGATTATCCACCCTTTTTTCCAGCGAACATATCTTCCCGGTTTGACCGGTGACCATTTCAATGGTGATGGCAAACATGCAATGATCAATGCCGCTTGATCCTTGCTGACACGATTTGCGTTTTTTGCAAAATAGTGTTGTGAAGCTGCTTGAACACCATAGATTCCATCCCCCATCTCAATAATGTTCAAGTAAACCTCCATTATTCGTTCTTTACTCCAAACCAATTCAATCAAAAAAGTAAACCAAACCTCCAAACCCTTCCGAAACCAGCTCCTGGCCGGCCATAAAAAAAGGTTTTTAGCTAACTGCTGGGAAATGGTACTTGCGCCACGAGTTCGTTTGCCCTTGTGCTTTTTGTTATATTCCTGAGCTTTACCGATGGCTTCCCAATCAAATCCATTGTGAAGCTCGAAATGCTGATCTTCTGAAGTGATTGCTGCACGAATAAACCACGGGCTCATCTCGTCTATAGACCTCCAATCATTGTCAATCCTCATTTCACGGCTATCCGACCAAGCTTGTTCGACCAAGCGAATCATCATCAACGGTGTGCAAGGTGGAGGTATAAAACGATAAATCAGAACCAAAAGCAAAGAGGCTCCAACGAAACCAATAAATAGATTCCTGATAAACCGCAAAACCTTTTTAAATGCGCCTTGCTTGTCCATGAACCTTATTTTAGAAAACTAAAAACCTTGCGTTCGTCGTTTTTCTTTTTCCTAGATTCCTCCAAAACAGCAACACCTATTGAAACATAAAACATCTTGCTTGAACTTGGATTGTAGTAAACATTTTTACTGTCAATTGAAACAGATTGCTTATCAGACACAAGTACATCCTGCAGGTAATATTTACAGCGTATGAAAGAGTTTGACTTGAACCTTACTTCTAGGAATACCGAAGGATTAACCAAACTTACACGATCAGAAAACCAACCCATTTTCTTGTATTTCTCATCATCGTAAATGGCCTTTTGCTTGTAATGGAAAAAAAGCTCCGGCTCTATTCCCAATGAAAAAGTAAGGTCATCTGGAAGCTTTCCAACCTTTAAGGCCAATGGAACGCCAAAAGAGTATACTCGTTGTTTGAGCTTTATGCTGTCACCTATCGAATTGATAAACCCAACATTCCTGACTCCAAAACCGGTCATAAAACCGACGGTCCTGGAAAAATCGTAGTGGTATTGATATTGAAAATTGAAAAATCCGGAAAACCTCATGGCTGAAGACAAGTCCTGATCCTGAATAGAATCCTTGGCTATTTTGCCTTGTACATCGCTGAAAGAAAAGATGAATTCAGTGGCCGACCTCCAATAAGACTTTCTGGCAGATGGTACCACTTGAGCTAGCATGAGGTTTGTTGTAAAAAACACCAATACAAGTGTCAAAGCAAATTTCAAAAAAACGGATTTTGAAAATATCATAAGCGATTTGAGATTGAATTCATATACAGATCTTTGAAATAGCTTACACTGCCGAAAGTTTCACCATCAATAACGCTTTCAACACCTGTCACTTCACCCAAGTTCGAAAAATCAACCCCACTTGCCACTACAAGTTCGATGAACTCATCGAGTTTATCAGGATTGACCGAAACCATGATGCGGCTTTGAGATTCACCGAAAAGGAAAGCATCCTTGCGAATATCCTCATCGGTTTCAATAGAAAACCCTTTACCTCCATGAATAGCTGATTCCATCAAACAAACAAACAGTCCACCATCCGAGATGTCATGAGCAGACTCGATGATCTGCTCAGAAACCAATTGGCGAACCAATGACTGTACAGCAAGCTCTTCGTCGAGATCTAAATAGGGTGCGGGACTATTTTTAACACCCAAATAAGAATACAAATACTCAGAAGAGTTTATATCATTCTTGGATGTGCCAATCAAGAATATAATGGCGCCTTCAGTCTTGAAATCCAAAGTCATCAACTTGTTCTTATCTGGCAGTATGCCAATCATACCAATGGTTGGTGTCGGGAATACAGGAACTTCTTCACCGTTTATCTGTGATTGGTTGTAAAAGCTCACATTCCCACCCGTAACAGGAGTTTCAAACTTCTTACATGCATCGCCCATTCCTTGGATGGCATTTACAAACTGCCAATAAACCTCAGGATTGTACGGATTTCCAAAATTCAAGCAATTGGTTACTGCGGATGGTGTAGCTCCCGAACAGCTGATGTTACGAGCCGCCTCGGAAACCGCAATGGATGCTCCAACACGCGGATCTGCATGGACATATCTGGGATTGCAATCTACCGACATGGCCAATCCCTTTCGGGTTCCTCTTACATCAACCACAGCAGCATCACATGGCTTATTGGTGGTCATGTTTATGGTACCAACCATACTGTCGTATTGGTTATACACCCAATGCTTGGAGGCTAAGTTGGGATGAGAGGCAAGGTGTTTGGCCACTGCAATCAAATCAGCCGGCTGTTTGATGTCGTCAATTTTGAAATTCTTGCTGCTGGCGTAGTATGAGGGCTCCTTGTAATCACGTTTGTAAATTGGAGCACCGCCGCCCAAAACCAATGATTCGGCAGGAACATCCGCTATCAGTTCACCATGTACATGAAACTTGAGCCTATCGCCTTCAGTCACCTCGCCAATTTGAGTGCAATTCAAATCCCATTTTGCAAACACATCCAACACTTTTTGCTCCTCCCCTTTCTTCACAACCACCAACATCCGCTCTTGTGATTCTGAAAGTAGAATCTCCCACCCTTCCATGTTTTTCTGCCTGGTGGGAACCTTATCGAGGTGGATAATCATACCGTGCTCGCCTTTGGCAGACATTTCAGAAGTAGAACAAATGATACCTGCTGCACCCATGTCTTGCATTCCAATGACAGCGCCGGTATCAATCAGCTCCAGTGTGGCTTCCAACAATAGTTTTTCTTGAAAAGGATCACCAACCTGAACCGCTGGCAAGTCTTCATGAGAATCATCATGCAAATCACCTGATGCAAAAGTCGCCCCGTGAATACCATCCTTTCCAGTAGCAGATCCGACAATGAAAACCGGATTGCCAACGCCAAAAGATATGGCCTTGACTGTTTTGGATGCATCGACCAGACCAACAGACATCGCGTTTACGAGAATGTTCACATTATAGCAATCGTCGAAGAAGACTTCGCCACCTACTGTTGGAATACCAAAAGCATTACCATAATCTCCGATTCCTTTTACAACTCCTTTCATCAACCATTTGGTCCTATCATTATCGATGTTACCAAAACGCAATGAGTTGAGCTGCGCAACAGGACGAGCGCCCATGGTGAAAATATCGCGATTGATACCTCCTACCCCAGTTGCCGCACCTTGATAGGGCTCAATAGCAGAAGGGTGGTTGTGAGATTCAATCTTGAAAGCGCATGCGATTCCATCGCCGATATCCACTAATCCTGCGTTTTCTTCACCGGCCTTTGCAAGCATGTGGGGCCCTTCGCGGGGAAGAGTTTTCAACCAGGTGATTGAATTCTTATAGGAACAATGCTCCGACCACATAACAGAATAAATGCTTAACTCGGTAAAATTGGGAGTGCGGCCTAAAATGGAGCAAATCTTTTCGAACTCATCAGGCAAAAGACCAAGTTTCTTGGCTGTTTCGGCAGTAATCGCAATGGTTGTTGTATCGGCAGTGGTCATCGTCAACTTTAAATTGTAGTAATTTGCACAAAAGTAGTCATTAAAACCTTGAGGTGATTTAAAAGAAAGCCTTCGTTAGAGCCTAAATATCAAATGTTTGGAGTTGAGCAATGGACTGGAATAATCTTGGCCGCATTTTTTGCTGCAGGGTGTGTTTTCCTTATATGGAGATTGCGTTTTTTCAACGATGGCACGCTGCCTCGAAAACTGTATATGTTCGGCTTCATTGTCAAGTTAACCGCAGGTACGGTGCTCGGATGGGTTTACAGTAGTTATTATACAGATAGAGCCAAAGCAGACACCTTTCGTTATTTTGACGATAGTGAAGTGTTGTACTCTTCGATTTACGAATCACCGAAGAGTTATCTTAAAATGGTTACGGGTTTTGATTCAGAATCACCAGAGTTGCAAGTTTATTACGACAAAATGAATTACTGGTACGATTCTTATTCGCCAGTAAATGATAATAGAGCGATCATACGTACCAACTCGGTATTGAGGCTTTTTTCAGGAGGCCATTACCATATCCATATGGTGATAGTTTGCTTCCTTGCATTCATTGGAATCGTAGCGTCAACGAAGGCGCTTGCTAGATTTCACCAATTGTATTCAACACCTTTTTATCTATCATTCATCATCGCACCATCCGTAGTTTTTTGGGGGTCGGGGTTAATGAAAGACAGCTTGGGTGTCTTCGCTTTAGGATCAACAATATATTCTTTAACGAATTTTCGGAGCAAACAGGACTTGACAATTAAACATATTGTGCTTTGGATTTTTTGCATGTCGATATTGATGCAAACACGCTTCCAATTATTTCTCTTGATGTGTCCATTAAGTATCGCTTGGTTGATTGCCGTTAATGTCGAGAAAAAAGGTCAGGCCTTATTCCTTGCAACTTACCTATCCCTGACGATTGCAACCATATCAGCATGGGGTATTTTGTTTGATAAAGGTTTTATCGATCAGCTGTCACAAAAAAGAAACGCCTTCATAGAGTTGGCCCTTCAGGAAAAATCGAAATCTTTGTTCAGCACCCAACAAATGGAAACTGGATTTCCAGAGGTATTGACTGAGCCATTTACTGGATTCTTCAATTCGCTTACTCAACCCAGTTTATCCTCAAATACCAGTGCAATCAACACGATCGCGGGAATAGAAAACGTGATGATTGTTTCAATACTTATTTTTTTAACGTTCCTTACCTTAAGAAATCAATCTCGAGAATGGTCGCTTTTCTTGACCCTATGCATGACCTTATCAATAAGCTATCTGGCCGTTACCGGGATGGTGACCCCCGTGGCGGGAGCATTAGTAAGGTACAAAGCGGCCCTCATACCTTATATGATCATCCCAATGCTTGTAGCTTCAGGATTGGGTTTGGGAATCAACAAAATCCTTGGCAGGTTTAGTTTGAACAAATAACCTAGTCGCCATCAGAAA
>JBJTQS010000126.1:0-5031 GCA_046075765.1 Bacteroidota bacterium | reverse complement strand
CGATTTTGCCGAAGTTTACACTCAGCCAATCCCCTTTAAAAACAAATGGAAATAGTTGAATTAAAGAACCTTGCCACACAAGTTCGTCGAGATATATTGCGAATGGTTCACGCCGTTCAGTCGGGGCACCCTGGCGGCTCTCTCGGTTGCACGGAGTTTTTCGTAGCTCTTTATGGTAAAATCATGCATTACAATAAGGGTTCGTTCAATATGGATGCAAAAGGCGAGGATGTCTTTTACCTTTCAAACGGTCATATTTCCCCTGTTTGGTATAGTACGCTTGCGCGGATAGCCGGGTATTTTCCGGTTTCCGAGCTTGCCACCTTCCGTAAATTGAATTCGCGTTTGCAGGGCCATCCTGCCACACATGAGAAGCTCCCTGGAATACGCGTAGCTTCCGGCTCTTTAGGTCAAGGATTGTCTGTTGCGGTTGGACATGCGCTCGCTAAAAGGTTGGATGGCGATCATGGTATAGTATTCAGTTTGCATGGCGATGGTGAATTGCAGGAGGGGCAGATTTGGGAAGCAGCTATGTATGCCGCAGCCAATAAAGTGGACAATATCATTTCAACTGTGGATGTAAATGGACAGCAAATAGACGGCTCTACCGACAAAGTTTTACCTATGGGTGATCTGCGAGCCAAGTTTGAATCCTTCGGTTGGAAGGTTCTGCAAATGGATGGAGGCAACATGGAGGATGTGATTCGTGGATTAAATGAGGCTAAATCTGGTATTGGCAAAGGTGTTCCCCAAGTCATACTCATGAAGACCGAAATGGGTAATGGAGTTGATTTCATGATGGGAACGCACAAATGGCACGGCGTTGCTCCAAACGATGAGCAACTCGAAAAGGCACTTTCACAATTGCCACAGACTATAGGCGATTATTAATCGTTATTTAAATATTGATGGGGAATAATAGGTTTTATATCGGAGTACTTGCGGCGTTGATTTTTTCAATGCCTTTGCAAATGCTTGCCCAACAAAAAGGCCAGCCCCAACCTCTCACTCGCATCCTATTTCTTTTCGATGCTTCACAAAGTATGTACGGCAGATGGGAATCTGATACCAAGTTTGAAGTGGCCAAGCGTATTCTGACTGGTATCACCGACAGCCTTCAGAAAATCCCAAATGTTGAAACTGCCTTGCATATTTATGGACATACCAAGCGGTTTCCTCCTCAAGATTGCGACGACAACCGCTTGGAAGTACCCTTTTCAAAGACCAATGCCATCCGCATCCGAAATAAGCTGGATGAGATCAGACCCAGCGGAACAACTCCAATCGCCCGTTCTTTAGAAGCCTGTGCAAATGACTTTCCCGATTTGAACAGCAGGAATATCATCATCCTCATCACTGATGGTATTGAGGAATGTGACGGCGATCCCTGTGCCGTTTCGAAGGCTTTGCAGAAAAAAGGGATTTTTTTGAAGCCCTTTGTTATCGGACTTAATCTTTCAAATGAGTTGCAAAAGCAATTCGAGTGTGTGGGTACCTTCTTCGATGCAGCCACCGAATCAACCTTCAATACGGTGATGAATGTGGTGATAACTCAGGCCCTCAACAATACCACTTTACAAGTGAATCTTATCGATGATAATAAGATTCCGTCTGAAACCAATGTAAGTATGACCTTTTATGACCAGTTCAGTGGAGCGGTCAAATACAATTTCGTACATACCATGCACCCCACAGGCGTTCCTGATACGTTGGTTGTGGATCCGCTTAGTAAGTACACTATTGTTGTGCATACGATACCCCAATGTATAATCGACAGCGTTACGCTTGTTGCAGGAAAACATACCCATGTGGGTGTGAATGCCGGTCAAGGCGATTTGCTTTTGAAATACGATGGACTTTCGGATTACAAAAATTTGAAATGCATTGTTCGTGAAAACGGACAAATGAACACATTGAATGTGCAGGAATTCAACTCAACACAACGCTATTTGACCGGTAAATATGATTTGGAGATTTTGACCTTGCCCAGGTTGTATATTCCCAATGTCGACATTTCGCAAAGCAAGACCACAACCATACAAATCCCGAATCCGGGAATCGCTGCATTGGGCTCTTCCAGCCCTGGGTATGGAGCGATTTTCGTGGAAGAAGGCGACCAGCTCAATTGGGTTGTAAATCTTGATAGTAACCTTGCTAAACAAAACATTATTTTACTTCCTGGAAAATACAAAGCTGTGTTCAGACCCAAAAATGCACGCGAAACCAAATATACGGTAGAGCGCAGCTTTCGTGTAACCTCAGGTGCAACCGTAACCGTTAACCTCAATTGATTCCACAAGTCGCTATGGCAAACCAATACACCTTTACTGAAAAGAAAGATACACGATCAGGCTTCGGAGCAGGGCTTTCTGAACTTGGCAAAAACAACCCGAATGTGGTTGCGCTTTGCGCCGACTTAACAGGTTCGTTGAAGATGGATGCCTTTCAAAAGGAACATCCAGACAGGTTTTTCCAAGCCGGAATTGCTGAGGCGAATATGATTGGTTTGGCTGCAGGTTTGGCAACTGCAGGTAAGATCCCATTCACTGGCACATTCGCGAATTTTTCTACAGGTCGTGTTTATGACCAGATCCGTCAGTCGGTAGCATACTCCGAGAAGAATGTGAAAATATGTGCATCACACGCAGGGCTCACATTGGGAGAAGATGGAGCCACCCACCAGATACTGGAAGACATAGGTATGATGCGCATGCTTCCAAACATGACTGTGATTTGTCCAGCCGACTACAATCAAACCAAGCAAGCCACTATGGCAATTGCCAATCACATTGGACCGGTTTACCTGCGTTTTGGTCGACCATCATGGCCGGTATTCATACCCAACGATATGCCTTTTGAAATCGGAAAGGCTCAGGTGATGCTAAAAGGCTCTGATGTTACAATCGTAGCAACAGGGCATTTGGTGTGGAAGGCTTTGCTGGCTGCAGAAATACTCTCTGAAAAGGGAATCTCAGCTTCGGTCCTCAATATGCACACCATTAAACCTTTGGACGCTGAAGCAGTCATACGCTCCGTTAAAGAGACCGGCTGTGTTGTTACTGCCGAGGAGCATCAGCGTAATGGAGGATTAGGTGAAGCCATCGCACAAGTGTTGGCTACGCATCATCCAGCACCAATGGAAATGGTTGCCGTGAACGACTCTTTCGGAGAGAGTGGCACCCCCGACCAGCTTTTGGTGAAGTACGGCTTGGATGCGCCCGATATTGTTTCAAAGTGCTTAGATGTCATCGCAAGAAAAAAGTGATACCCCAATAGTTCCATTGCCGGCCGCTTGGCCAGTCTTTGGCGACTCGGAACTGCTAGCATATTTTCTTGAACCAACTACCCGTGATAGGGCTTTTCGGGAGATCCTGAATCGTTATCAAAAGCGTGTTTATTACCATGTCAGGCGAATCGTGATTGATCACGAGGATGCGGCAGACGTGGTTCAAAATACATTCGTAAAAGTTTTAGTTTCATTGGAGGGTTTTCGCTCCGACTCGCTTTTGTTTACTTGGATTTATAGGATAGCCACTAACGAGGCCATTTCCTTTCTTAAAAAGAAACGCACACGGTATTTTTTGCCTTTGGTGGATGTGGAAGCCGAGTTATCGAACAAATTGGATTCCGACCCGCTGTTCGATGCAGATAAGATGGAGCGGCTCTTGCAAAAGGCCATTTTGCAGCTTCCACAAAAGCAACGTTTAGTGTTCAACATGAGGTATTATGATGAACTTAGTTATGAGGATATTTCCAAGATTTTTGGCACCTCGGTGGGTGCGTTAAAGGCCTCTTATCATCATGCCTACAAGAAAATCGAAAAATATTTAAAAGAAGGTTAAACCTGTTCCGTTAAATCGTGTCACAATGAACGAAAATTCACGGCAATTAACCACAGCCTACCGCCATGAAAAAAACAGAAAATGAAATACCGAACGGCTTACCTGATAAGCCTAAGTCGTCAAGCGTTATCTATAAGGTGCCAGATGGATTCTTCGACGAATTTTCGGATAGGATTATGTCCGCTGATAGCTCTCGGGTTAATCACAAACCAAAATTTAGATTAAATAATATATCCATTGCTGCCTCGGTTTCTGTACTGGCTATTTCTGCCGCTTTGATTTACTATCAAACTCAAAAAAGCTTCAACAATAATGAACCTAGCCCCGAGGATTTGGCACATTTCCTCGTGCTCGAAGGTGCAAGCCATGAAGAATTGGCTCAACAGCTTGCGCCAGAACAAATAAACGATATGACGGACGAAAGTCAGGCTGAGAAAATCTATGAAACATACCTCTTGGAGCAAGAAATTGATATTAACCACATAAACGAAGAACTATGAAATACATCACGCTTGTCATTGCCCTGATCCTTGCATCATTCACATCTTTTGCTCAACCACCTCACCGGGATGGCATCTCAAAAGAGAAAAGGCAGAAACTGGAATCCATGAAGGTGGCTTTTATTACCCAGCGATTAGACCTGACTCCGGACGAGGCTAAGGTCTTCTGGCCAGTTTACAACCAAATGACGGATGAACTTCACGGACTGCGTGAAAAAAGACGCAGCGACCTGAAGAATTTAAAAAGTGATTCGGATTCCCTTTCAGAAAAAGATTACGAGAAGATTTTCGATAGCGACTTGCAGTTCCGTCAGGCTGAACTCGATGTTTTGAAGAAATATCAGCCTCAATTGAAGAAGGTGCTTCCCATGAAAAAACTGGCCAAGTTACCTCGGGTGGAAGACGATTTTAGACAAGAATTGTTAGAGAAGTTAAGAGATAGGGATGGGAAGGGGGCAGGCCCCAAAGGTCAAGGTGGCCGCAGACCTTAACGTATTTGAATTCTGATGACAAAGGGGAGCAATCCCCTTTTTTTCTGCCCCTTGTTATAGGATTCTTAAATTTGTAGAATAGATAATCATGGGGGCTATTACAAATCGTCAACTCTTTTTGGCCAATTTGGCCCAAACCAGCCATGCGCCCTTGCTGATGGAGGTCGATTCTGCCCAAGGTGTTTACTTAAGCGGACC
>JBJTQS010000125.1:0-4226 GCA_046075765.1 Bacteroidota bacterium | reverse complement strand
ATTGATTCTTGCACCATACCGGAAAAGCATATCATCCAAATTCAATTCAGTGGCTATAGCTACTGTTTCATCGTTGCGCTCCAAACTATCCATTGTAGCTGTAACACCATCCAACAACCATAGCACTTTACCTCCTTTCATCACGTATTGATCAATGACGAATTTGTCTTTCTCAGAAAAAGCGGAGTCCGGTGCCGCTATAACCACAGCCCTATAACCGTTGAGAGACTCCAATTGGCCGTCCATTTTTTTGCGTTCTACGAGGTAAAATGTTTGTAACTCCCGTTTTATATCCGCCAATGACTGGTTATCTGCTTCGCCATGGCCTTCCAGCAAGCATATTATTTGAGGGTATTTGAGTGTCAGTTTACGAATGGCATTTGTGAATCCGAACTCCAATGCCTGAATGGAGTTGTTGAGCATTTCATCAGGAGAAGCACCAATCTGATCCTGAAGCAACATAACAGGGAGTTCTTCGCCGCGATACGTGACCAAAGCACCAGGAAAGATCACTTGTTGGGATGTTTCATCACCATCTTTGGATTGCAAAGTTGTAGGCTGAATTCCTTTTGAGGCCAATTGTCGGTATAATTGCTCGCGCTGTTCCTTTTCAGCATAGCCCGATGGATTGATGAACTCGTATTCGATATTTCCATCGGAGTAAAACCTCAACTCATCAAGCATTTCCCTGGTGGCTGTTTGTAGTCTTTGAAATGCTGGTGGAAAATCGCCATCCAAGTAAACCTTAACATAAATCACATCCTCCAATTCGGACATTATTTTTTTTGTAACAGGAGAGAGGGTAAAACGCTTCTCAGATGTCAAGTCAAAGCGAGTGAAAACAAAAGATGACAAAACATTGGCCAATACGATGATAAGCAGCAATAGCACCAAACGTCCCAAATGCACGAGTTTGGTGGAACGCGCGCCTGACTTCTTTCCATTCTTATCCAGGTTCACCATTTTCTAGATTCAAGCACGGTTTTGGTGAGTGTGACAAAAAGCGCAATCAACGATAGGAAGTATACCATATCCCTGGTATCAATCACTCCCCTACTCATGGAAAGGTAATGGGCGTTTATTCCTAATAGCTCGATGGTGTTGGCAAGGCTCCCCGACCCGATCAGACCGGAAATCGAATCAAAGCCTGCGTAAAAGAAAAAACATAGGAAGAGTGCTATGATAAAGGCAATAACCTGGTTGTCGGATATGGAGGATGAAAAAACTCCAATGGAGACAAATCCGGCTCCAAGGAAAAATAATCCAATGTAAGAACCTAGAACCCCTCCCACGTCTACATTGCCAACCGGTACTGCGAGATACCAAACGGCTGCGAAATAAAAAACAGTAGGTAAGAGCGAAAAAAGAACCAAGACCACACCTGCAAAATATTTTGCAAGTACGATTTGAAGCTCTGTCAAAGGCCGCGTAAGAAGCAGTTCAATCGTACCCGATTTACGTTCTTCTGAAAACAGTTTCATGCAAACCGCAGGCACAAGGAACATGTACACCCAAGGAGTAATAATGAATAATGGGTCGAGGCTGGCATAACCTGCATCCAAAATGGAAAATTGGTTTTCAGGAAAAACCCAAAGAAACAGACCGATAGTGGCCAAGAAAACCACTATCACCACATAGCCGATGAGCGAGTTCAGGAAACCGTTGATCTCTTTTTTTAGGAGGGCGAACATCGTGATGGCAATTGGTGTAAAGTTAGGAAACGATGGTGGTATTTGAATCTCCCATTTTCAGGTCTTTTTCAACGGCAAGGCTCCATGCCATGGGTTTTGCAATGAATAGAGGCTTAACCGCATCCCATGTCGATTTGAACAGTAATGAGTCTCGGTATTGGTCGAGATTGGATATGGACTCCCAGCGACTCACAGTAAAAAACACACCAGGACAAGTAACATCTTGCAGTAATTCGAGACTACAACATCCGGGAAATGATCGGATACTTGAACAAACATCCTCGAACAGCTGCTTAAAAACCGCTGAACGATCCGGATCTATTTCAAGTTTAACAATGCGTGTAATCATCTGAATTCGACTCTCACCATATCTCCATACCCAATACCCATCAATTCACCGGCGTTTCCTTCACGTATCGCCAACTCCACGTACCCCGACTCATTGTAAATAGCTACCCAATCGCCCAATACAACCGATTGGTAAGAAGGTTGAATGGAAGAAATCGTGCCACTGCCTTTTCGTACAAAAATCTCGAACTGCCGTCCCTTTATACAGGACTCCATCAAATCACGGGAAATATTGGTCACCACATTGCCAAAACCGTCAACCATGATAACCGCACCTCGTATGGAATATTCATCAACAGAGGGTCGCATACTTGTTAAGGAAACCATGTTTTGAACTGGCGCACCCATATTGGAAATATCGCCACCCTTGATTAGAAATGCAGCAGAAGCGGCCAATAAATCAGATTTCAAATTCACCTTCTGCCCCATGTTATCCATAACATGAAAACATGACTTAGGCAGTTCATCGAACATCAACGAAAACACACCGTCGTCGGGACCTAAAAAGCCATGGCCTTCGTGTTGAGCTGCCATTAATTTGGGCGGCTCACTTCCTCCTCCTGTACCGATAACTGAAATTATATGCACGGAATTGGCCGGGAATCTATGCCAGGAGTTTCGAAGAATAAATGCAGCTTGAATGGTGTTAAATTGCTCAATATCGTGGCTTATATCAACCACATTGCAATCGGGCACCAAGGAATACAGACGGCCCTTGAGCGCGCCAACGTAAAAATCTTTCGTTCCCCAATCGGTTGTTAATGTTATTATGGGTGAAGCCACCTCGGTATTGCCTATATTTGAAACACAAAGTTAGGGTAAGCCTTGTGTCATACAGACCATTTTACATCGAATTAACAACATCAAACAGGCGCTCGCAACACATTGGCTAACAACACTAAAGCGACTGTTTTTAAAAGTTCAACATTATACCCCTTAAATTTAAAATTTGAAAGAGATTACGATTCCCGCATTGCAGAACCCGGTGGATTTTTTTGGTGTGAATGATGCCAACCTGGAGCTGCTTAGAAAGAAATTCCCTTCGTTGAAAATCATTTCCCGTGGCAGTGATTTAAAATTGATTGGAGAGGATGATTTGGTGGAAAAAGCCGAGTCTGTCGTCATGGAAATGGTACAGGTCTATGAAACTCGCGGGCGGGTAGATCATACGTTTGTAGCCGACTTGCTTCAAGGAAAATCAGAAAAAAACGCACCGTCAACTTCGAGTGGGGAGAGTGATACCATAGTTTTTGGACAGCATGGATTGGTTGTTAAAGCCAGAACTCCCGGCCAACGCAGATTGGTAACATCTTGCAATCGCAACGACATCACTTTCGCCATCGGCCCAGCGGGTACAGGCAAAACTTATACTGCAGTAGCATTAGCTGTCCGCGCTTTGAAGAATCGGGAAATCCGACGAATTATACTTACCAGACCAGCGGTTGAGGCAGGTGAGAATCTTGGATTCCTGCCTGGTGACTTAAAAGAAAAAATAGACCCTTATTTGAGGCCGCTTTACGACGCTTTGATGGACATGATTCCAGGAGAAAAACTGCAATCATTTATTGCCAACGGCACCATCGAAGTAGCTCCTTTGGCATTTATGCGCGGAAGAACGTTGGATAACGCCTATGTAATCCTTGATGAGGCCCAAAACGCCACACAAAGTCAATTGAAAATGTTCCTTACCCGTATGGGACCATCAGCCAAAATGGTAGTCACCGGCGATGTCACACAAATCGATTTACCTAAAAACACCCCATCGGGTTTGGTACAGGGCTTATCGCTATTGAATGGCATTGAAGGGATCGGTTTCGTGTTTTTAGACGGATCAGATGTGATACGACATAGGTTGGTTCGCGAAATCATCGAAGCGTATAAAAAGGAGGATTAAGCAAGTTGGAGCATGGAATTAAAACAAAAGAGCCGAGCAAAATGCCCGGCTCTTCGTTTATTTGATCTATGATATTACTTGGCTGACTCAACCACAGCTTTGAAAGCATCTGGGTTGTTCATAGCTAAATCTGCAAGAACCTTACGGTTAAGCTCGATGCCTTTTGCATGCAGGCTACCCATTAATTGGGAATATGACATTCCATGCAAACGGGCTCCAGCATTGATTCGCTGAATCCACAATGCGCGGAAATTACGCTTTTTGGTTTTACGATCGCGGTATGCATATTGCAG
>JBJTQS010000124.1:0-3882 GCA_046075765.1 Bacteroidota bacterium | reverse complement strand
AGGTCGTTCAGTGCTTCTACATCGGATGGGTAGTTGGTGGCCATATCAGGGATTTTTTTGTTTTTCGGATTTATTCAACCAGCGCTTCAGCGATGCGCAGGAAATGTATTCGTTTGCCACATGGATGTATGTGGTCTTTTGCTTTTGATCAACCCATTTCTCCAGTACTTCGTTCTCCTTTTGTGTTTGGGCTGCTTCTTGTATGCGTTGGTAGTCATCAGTCAGGTTGGCAGTGTGCGGTGTGGAGCGCGATTTCAGATATAGGATGCGGAAGGCGGTGTTGCCTACGGCCGATAACGATTGTGCAGGCGCTGCGATTTCGCCAACATTCATTTTCTCCAGTTGGAAAAACACGCCAGGATCTACTTCGTCGGCTTCAAAACGGGCGATGCCTGAACGAGGATTCACCACATTACCGCCATTGTACCTCGAGTCGGTATCACTCGAGTATTTCTGCGCTGCATCACCAAAAGAAATGGTCTTGGCTAGTATTTGCGCATGCACGCTATCGGCTTTCACTTTGGCTTTGGCAATGTCTTCTGCACCAAAAGTTGGTTTGATGAGTATGTGCCTGGCGTTGATTTGCTCACCACGACGCTCGATCATCTGTATCAAGTGGAATCCGAACTTGGTTTCAACCACTTCGGAAACTTCACCGGCACGCAATCTGAAAGCAGCCGATTCAAACTCGGGAACGAAGTCGCCGCGACCTACAAATCCCAATTCTCCACCGTTCTTAGCGGAGCCGTCTTGCGAGTACAGGATGGCCAAGGTGGAGAAATCTTCGCCGTTCAGCACGCGCTTGCGGTATCCTTCCAAACGCTCTTTTACACGTTTCTTTTCTTCATCGCTCACGGGTACATCAATGATGATTTGTCCGTATTCGATCTCTGCATTGATGAACGGCAAGCTGTCTTTGGGTATGCTGTTGTAGAAAGCCTTTACATCGGCAGGGGAGATGTTTACATTCTTGGTAACGCTGCCTTGCATGTTCTGCGTAAGCAGTTGGTCTTTGATCAATGGCCTGAACTCGTCGCGAATCTCGGGGATGCTCTTTTCGTAATACTCTTCCAACTTGGTTTGCGAACCTAATTGTCCGATCATGTAGTTGATCCTGCGGTCCAGTTCACCATCAATCTGTCCATCGTTCACTTCAACGCTATCCAATATGGCTTGGTTGAGCAGCAGCTTATTCAGCAACAACTGGTCGGCAACACGACAACGCAAGTCGCCATCATCTTTGGCCCCTTGCAATATCAATTGCTGGTATTGCGCTTCAATTTCCGACTTGAGCAGGATTTTGCTGCCGGCCACTGCCGCAACCTGGTCGATGATCTGTTCCTTGGGCTGGGCAAGTGCCACTGTTGGCGCAAAGGCCAAAGCGTATAATATCTTAGTTGCCGAATATTTCAAATTCATTTTTCTTGAGCGCTTCATCATAAATCGATTTCTCCATGTCGCGAATCACATCGAGTTTTTTCTTGTTCACAATCATGGCACGGATATCCTCCTCCACGAAACTCAGTGGCGATTGGCTTTCTCGGATCTTGTAATCTTTGATCTTTACAAAATACAGGTCGGTAGAGTCTTCGGCCTCGATGGTTGAGTTGTTACGAAGGTAAGACTCCTTGTCGAAAAAACGCACCGGCACTTTCTTTAACAATTCATCGAAGGAGTGCCAGGTGGTATCGTCGGGCATGAAGTCGGTGGCGAACTTGTTGCAATACTCTTCAAGAAGTTTCCGTTCCTTGGCAGTGTTTGATTTGTACCAAACACGAACCTGGTTCACCTTGGGTGCGTTTTTCTTCACCTTCACGTAAAGTGCTTTCACGATATTATCGCGCAGTTGGAAATTCGCTTTGTTGTCGTTGTAGTATTTATCGATCTCGCTTTTTGTGACGGTGGTATCCAGGTTCTGACGGATGATTTCCCGTTCATAGCTGTAACGAATCAGCGAGTTGCGGTATTGTTCCAACTTACGATCAACATTCTTCAGTTCTTCAGCCAAGTTGGCTTCGGCCTTGTCGAGCACCAACCTATTGCGAATCCAGCTTTCAATATAGCTTTTGGCAAGCTGAACGCTGTCTTTGGCAGGCAGTCCGGGTGTGATGATGGTGGAAAGCTCGTCGCGATACAGGAACTCGTCATGCACGCGCGCCACTACATCCTTTTCAGGCTCCTCTTTGAAGCGGTCTGTTAATTGACAACCCGCAAAGGGAAACAGCAGGCATACGGCAAGCAACAATCCTTTCGGATCATACACTATCGCTTCCTTATGCCATCTTCCAATCACTTTCCAGAGAAGGAGTCGAGCACGTCGTTGTTCACCTTGTATGGATATTTGGCACGAAGCTCATCGATCCACATTTTTTCCAATTGACTTTGGTAGTCGGCGGTGATCACACCTTTGGCTTCGTCGATGTTCTTAGGCATTGGCTCCAACACCTCCATCACATGCACGAATACAACAGAGCTGTTCTTGTTCGCATTTGGTGTGATGCCCACTTTCCATTCGATACCATCAATGATGTCGTTCTCACCTTTAACGAATTTGGAAGTTTTGGTGTTGACATTGAGTTGTGATTCTTTGTTCAGCTCAGCCGTGATTTCTACCATGGCTTTGCCTTTTTGGATCAACTTACGCGCTTTGTTGGCGATCTTTTCGTTGGCACAGGTGTAGATTACTGCGTTGCAACGCTGCGGATGCATGTATTTGGTCTTGTTCTTTTCGTAGTACTCTTTCAGACCAACCGTATCTTTCACCGCTTTAGACCATACTTTTTGATCGGTGAGGTCGAACAGCAGGATACCATCGCGGTATTCTTGCATCAAGGCCTTGAATTCAGGATACTTGGAATCGAGCATGGCTTCTTCGTGATTCAAACAAGTCTCGTTCACGAACTGATCGTACATCTGCATGCCGATTTGCTGGGCATTGCCGGTTTGCTTCTTGGTTTGGTGGTTGCTGATGAACACGGCAAAGTCTTGTTGCGTGAAATCCTTTCCTGCGAATTTGAAGACGGATTTGTTCATGCCATTGGCTTTGTCGGCAGTCCATTCACCTTTCACCAAGCTGGAGTCGAGCTTCATGATCAGCTCTTCCTTGTTCTTGGGAGTCTCGGTGAATCCGTATTCTTTCTTGATGCGTGCGATCATGGAGTTTTTGCTCACTTCCGAACGGCTGTCGCGGGCAATCTGGGTCTTGAGTTCGTTCTTCTTTTGATCGAATGAAGGAACAGGCTTGTGCTCTATGCGCTTGATGATGTGCCAACCGTAGCTGGTTTTAACAGGTGCAGAATAATCGCCATCGTTCTTCAATTCGAAGGATGCTTTTTCGAATTCAGGAACCATGCGGCCAGTGCCGAAAGGAGGGAGGAGTCCTTGGTTTTTGGCAGAGCCTTTGTCTTCAGAGAACTTTACAACCAAGTCTTCGAATTTATCACCAGCCTTCAACTTCGCGTAGATCTCATCGATCTTAAGTTTTGCAGCGGTGCGAGCTGAGTCGGGGGCATCCATACCGGCTTTCACCATGATATGTGCAACTCGAACTTCGCCTTGTGCATCGCGTACATCGTGCACTTTGATGATGTGGTAGCCGAACTTGGTGCGTACGGGCATTGAGATTTGTCCAGGCTTGGTATTGTAAGCCGCCGTTTCAAACGGATATACCATTTGCATGCCGGTGAAAAATCCCAAGTCGCCACCGTTTTCAGCAGCTGAAGGATCGTTGGATGAATCGCGTGCAACTTTTTCGAAAGGCGCTCCTTTGATCACCATATCGCGGATTTTCATGGCGCGGTTGTAAGCCTCCAAGGTGTCTTTTGGAAGTGCATCAGGTGCAACATTGATGAGGATGTGGCTTGCGCGAACATCTTTCAACAT
>JBJTQS010000123.1:0-2780 GCA_046075765.1 Bacteroidota bacterium | reverse complement strand
CAAATTGGAATACACCGATAATTCGATGATATTAAGCGGCGAATTATCACTGAAAAACTTCGGTGGGTTTTCTTCCGTTAAAACCAAGTTCAACACTTTCGACTTATCCGCTTACAGAGGTTTAAAAATAAGATATAGGTCACCTTACCCGAAATTCGCCTTCACATTGGAGGATAGTAAAATCTGGATGTATCCTTATTTCAAAGGTCAATTGCCGAACTCCAAACAAAACACATGGACGGAAGCCACCTTATACTTTAAGGATTTCAAAGAATATCAAATCGGTGAACCCACAGGCAGTATGCTTGAACAAGAGCGGCTGACAAAAATGGTTAGGATGGGAATCATGACAACCGATAAAAAAGAAGGACCTTTTTCAATCGAGGTCGATTACATCGAGTTTATTAAATGATTTGATTTTACAACTTGGAATTATAATAGGTTCCATCGGCGTGGTTAGCCAAACGACCATCTTTTCTTTCGGATTAAACTTTTTGCTACCTTTATAATCCAAGGTCCGGTTTATGAGAAAGTCGTTAATCATATACTTCCAATTATTTGTACTTGTCGCCTCGGTACAAGCTCAATCGTTTGACCCGGTGTTGGCCGGACGGTTGCAAAATGTGATCGATAGTATGCGAACCACTAATAACATCAAAGGGCTATCGGCATGCGTTATTTATCCCGGAGTTGGTACTTGGAAAGGCGTAAGTGGAGTATCGCATTTCGGAACTCCCATTAATTCCGATATGGAATTTGGCATTGCAAGTAATACCAAGCTATTCACCGGAGTACTGATGCTCAAATTGGCTGAAAGCGGCTTGCTGACATTGGAAGATTCCTTACACGAACACCTTCCTACTTTCAACAACATCGATTCCAGCATTACCATTCGTCAATTGCTGAACCACACCAGCGGATTGGATGATGTAACGAGTGTTCCTGGCTATTCGGATTCCATCTTGAATGACCCCAACCGCATTTACACTGCTGCAGAGCTGATCACCTGGGCCGGTCAGCCCCTTTTTCCTGCAGGCACCGATTGGAATTACTGCAACACCAATTACCTATTGGCTGGCATGATTGCCGAGAGCGTTACCGGGCAGCCCTATGGGCAGTTGTTGCGAGACGATATCCTTACCCCTTTGCAGCTCGACAGCACTTTCTTGGATGTGTATGATAGCGTTATATATGCCATTGCCAATCCCTGGCAAAATGGCTTCAACAACAACGCCATCCCTCGTAAATCGTTGAACAGCGCCGCCTGGGCCGCTGGTGCTATGTACTCCACATCCGGTGAGATGGTGCAATGGTACGATGCTTTGATGAATGGACAGGTTTTGAGTCCAAGCTCCTTTCAGGAACTCACCACATTTGTGGGATCAGGCAATTACAGCATGGGCATTGCGGAAACCAATGTTGTTAATCGGACCGTATGGTGTCATGGTGGCGCTATATGGGGCGGCTACAGCTCCAGTATGATGTACGACACCACTGCTGGTATCATCATTTGCGTATTAACCAACCAACTTCCTGCTCCAGCGTTCCAAACATCAGTTCAATTGCTGGCAACCATGGCGAACAATCCAGTTGGATTAACAGAAAATCTCCTAGAAGATACATCGTTTCAAGTCTATCCAAATCCAGCATCCGACCGCATCACTATTCGAGACCCGCAGAATCTTGTGAAAGAAGTACAAATTTTAGATCCGCAAGGAAAAATGATCCATCATTTCAGCGATAAGGATTATTCCGTCAAGTCAATATCATCTGGACTCTATTTTTTGAAACTATCTACGAGCGACAGGAGCTACACCAAAAAAATCATGATCCAGCATTGAAATGCGTACATACGCTGAATTCAAGCAAGGCATTTCAGATCTTTTCATATAACTTTGGGGTGAATACACAGATCCATCACTCGGGAAATTATTTATTAAAAAGAAACCTTGATCAAACAGCTATACAGATTTTTGAGTCCGAAATTTCAAAACCTATTTCTTGACTACAAAGTGGATTTCAAGCCGCGTTATGGCCATGGGAAACCTCCACATCAGGATTTATATAAGATCATTGATGCAAACCGTGAAAAATACAGGGATTTGATAAGCAAAGCCCTTTCCTACAAAAACAATATCTGGCTCATTCAAGACTCGAAAAAGGAAACCGACTCAACCAAGCCTACATGGAACAATGGCTTTCTGCCTGGGCTGGATATCGTAGGTATTTACACGATGATTGCCGAGTTCAAGCCCAGGAAGTACATCGAAATAGGTTCAGGGAACTCCACTAAAGTGGCTTACAAAGCAAAAAAAGAGCAACAGCTGGATACTGAAATCATTTCGATAGACCCTATGCCACGTGCAGAAATCGATCATTTAGCTGACCAAGTCATTCGGAAGCCTTTTGAAAACATCGATTTCAACATCTTGGATGAACTAAACGAAAACGACATTCTTTTCGTAGATAACTCCCATAGAATTCTTCCAAATTCCGATTCCATGGTTTTTTATTTGGAAATTCTTCCAAAGTTGAAAAAAGGGGTGATTGTGCATATCCATGACATTTATTTGCCCTATGATTATCCCCAATTTATGTGTGACAGGTTTTATTCTGAACAATATGGATTAGCCATGTATTTGTTGGCAAATCCTGAAAAATACAAGACGATTTTGCCTAATTATTTCATTTTCGAAGACAAAGAGCTTTCCGAACTGATTTCTCCTATTTGGAATCATGAAAATCTCAGCGGCGTAGAAAAACATGGTGGGTCATATTGG
>JBJTQS010000122.1:0-11720 GCA_046075765.1 Bacteroidota bacterium | reverse complement strand
CTCCTGGTAGTCCGGGCAAAACAGGAAGTTAAACTTAAACTTCTATGCCGTTGGAGTAGCGCTCTTGAATCAAGTCGAGCAGCGCGTGAATTTCCTGCGGATCATAGGTGGTTACCAAACGCGTTCTGATTTCCTTGAAGTTATCGTAGCCTTTGAAATAGCTCGCGTAATGTCGGCGCATCTCGTGAATGCCCGTTATTGGACCTTTCCACTCCATGGATCTTTCGAAGTGCTTTCTACAAGTGGCAACCCGCGTAGTATTGTCGGGTAGAGGAGCCTTAGTGCCGGTTCGCAGATAATGTTTGATTTCGTTGAAAATCCATGGGTAGCCGATGCTGGCACGACCGATCATGAGGCCATCTACTCCATAGCGGTTTTTCATGTCCATTGCCTTCTCTGGCGAGTCCACATCTCCATTACCGAAGATGGGAATTTGAATGCGTGGATTCTCTTTTACCTTGCCAATGAGGGTCCAGTCGGCAGGACCTTTGTAAAGTTGCGCACGGGTTCTGCCATGAATCGAAAGTGCGGATATGCCGATATCTTGTAACCGCTCGGCCACTTCAACGATATTCAAGGAATCGTGGTCCCAACCCAGTCGCGTTTTTACTGTAACTGGCCTGTTGGCGATTTTCACAATCTCTGCAGTCATGGCCACCATTTTGGGTATGTCGCGGAGCAATCCGGCGCCGGCACCTCTGCAAGCCACGCCTTTCACAGGGCAGCCATAATTGATGTCGATCAAATCGGGATTGGCTTCATCAGCAATCTCAGCGGCTTCCCGCATGGAGTCGATTTCGGAGCCGTAGAGTTGGATGCCTATTGGTCGTTCGTATTCGAAAATATCGAGCTTGCGGACACTTTTCACGGCATCGCGTATCAAACCTTCCGAAGAGATAAATTCGGTGTACATCATATCCGCGCCATGGTCTTTGCAAACAGCACGGAAGGGCGGATCGCTCACATCCTCCATGGGAGCCAACAGCAGCGGGAAATCCCCCAGTTCTATGTTTCCGATTTTGACCAAACTATATCGCTTAACCGTAATTTAGCGCAAAATTACCTAAATCATGCGACCAGGACTATTAGCTGACCTACCTCTTTACAGAAAATTCCTGATTGTGTCCTTTTTGGTGATGTTGGGGACCATCACATTCAGCATGGTGGCATCGCTCATTATTTCGGGGATATGGGGGCTGAACGCCAGTGAATTGCTGGTTGCAGAGGGCACAACTCATGTAAACGCTATGAAAGTATTGGTTTTATTGAGTACGGGCATTGGATCATTTACGATTCCATCATTGATTGGGGCATTCCTTTTATTTAGATCGCCCATGGAAGAGCTGGGTCTGCGTAAACCTCAAGGAGGTGGAAGCACCGTAGTATTCGCCATTGTTGCGCTGATTTTTTCGTTGCCATTGATCAACTTCATGGTGATGCTCAATGAATATATGGCATTGCCTGCGGCACTGAGTGGTGTTGAGCAATGGATGAAGGAAGCTGAGGAGGATATGAAGGTTATTACCGAGGCGATGCTGGTGGTACAAAACCCAATGGATCTGCTATTGAATTTGCTTGTTATTGCAGCGGTTCCTGCAATTGCGGAGGAGTTGTTGTTTCGCGGCTTGCTGCAGAACCTCTTTGGCAAACTTTCGAGCAACAAGCATGTGGCCATTTGGATTACTGCTGCCTTGTTCAGCGCCATACACATGCAGTTTTATGGTTTCCTTCCGAGGATGGTTTTGGGTGCGGCTTTTGGATACATGATGGTTTGGTCGGGGAGCTTATGGCTTCCGATTGCAGCGCATTTCGCCAACAACGGATTTGCCGTCATGGTGTCTTACCTGAATCAAAACGCAGCCAATCCGATTTTCGACGAAAACGAGGTGGGCAAAGGCAGTGCCGACATTTGGTTGGTTTTGTTATCTATAGCTGTGGCTGTGTATTGCCTTTACCAGATTAGAAAAAGAAGCGGAGCGGAGAGAAACAGTTAGCGGCGGCGGTTGGCAGGAGGCGGTTTACGGGAGTCCGATAGCTATCGGACTAGCTCAGGGCGGCGCTTGTTACTTGTTACTATTCACTTATTGCGGCGGGAGGCAGCGGAAGGCTTAGGACGCGGACTGTGAATGGACTAATGGTCTAACCTGTTTATCCCCGAAAGGGACTTAGGGAACCCATAAGTATTGCATAAGTATTGTAAATCAAAGTATTCCATTTAGGCGAAAGCTGTTTTTCAATTGATTTCTTTGGTAACTTTGCGCTCCTTTTAAAAATGATTTTTAACCCTTAAAAACATATGGACAGTTTATTCTATTTGATTCCAGCTTTCGGCGCATTGGCTTTGGCCTACACCTTTATCATGGGCTCTTGGGTTTCCAAGCAAAGCGCTGGTAACGACCGCATGAAGGAAATCAGCGGACACATTGCCAATGGTGCTATGGCCTTTTTGAAAGCCGAGTACAAAATCCTGACCTATTTCGTGATTCTGGCCTCCATGCTATTGGCTTGGTTGGGCAGCAGCCACGAGAACTCGCATTGGTCGATCGGTATCGCCTTCGTGGTGGGTGCCTTTTTAGCGCCTTGGCGGGATACATCGGCATGCGCATTGCCACTAAGGCCAATGTGCGCACTGCTGAGGCAGCCAAGACATCATTATCCAAAGCACTCAAAGTTTCTTTTGCCGGAGGATCGGTAATGGGAATGGGTGTAGCCGGATTGGCAGTGTTGGGATTAGGTGGCTTGTTCTTGGTGATTGTCCAACTGCTTGCTCCAGGTGCGGCAGTGGCTAGCATCGAGATGGAAAGAGCTATTGAAGTATTGACCGGTTTCTCTTTGGGTGCTGAATCAATCGCTTTGTTTGCCCGCGTAGGTGGTGGTATTTACACCAAGGCTGCAGACGTAGGTGCCGACTTGGTTGGTAAAGTAGAAGCAGGCATTCCTGAAGATGATCCTCGTAACCCTGCCACCATTGCCGATAACGTTGGTGACAATGTTGGTGATGTTGCCGGTATGGGTGCTGACTTGTTCGGTTCTTATGTTGCTACCGTTCTTGCTACCATGGTGCTTGGTCGCGAAACCTCCTCTGAAGGCGATATGTTCAACGGCATGGCCCCAATCCTTTTGCCGATGTTGATTGCTGGTATGGGTATCATATTCTCTATCGTGGGAACCTGGTTTGTACGTATTAAAGACGGCGGAGAGCTTTCCACATCCGCTGTACAAAACGCATTGAACTTAGGTAACTGGGGAAGTATCATCTTCACTGCCATCGCTTCTTATTTTGCTACCACTATGATTCTTCCGGAGAGCATGAGCTTGCGTGGTTTCGAATTCTCTAACATGGATGTGTTCTACTCTATCATAGTAGGTCTGGTAGTTGGTACGCTTATGAGTATCATCACCGAATATTACACGGCCATGGGGCGCCGACCAGTTAACTCAATCGTTCGCCAATCATCAACAGGCCACGCCACCAACATCATCGGTGGATTATCAGTTGGTATGGAGTCTACCCTCTTGCCTATCTTGGTTCTTGCTGCTGGAATTTACGGTTCATATCACTTCGCTGGACTATACGGTGTGGCTATTGCTGCTGCCGGTATGATGGCCACTACTGCCATGCAGCTGGCTATTGATGCGTTCGGTCCTATTGCAGATAACGCAGGTGGTATTGCTGAGATGAGCGAACTTCCTGCAGAGGTTCGTCAGAAAACCGACATCCTGGATGCCGTTGGTAACACCACTGCTGCCACTGGTAAAGGATTTGCCATTGCCTCCGCGGCCTTGACAGCTCTTGCCTTGTTTGCTGCTTTCGTTGGAATCGCGGGCATCGACGGTATCGACATCTACAATGCGGATGTGTTGGCAGGATTATTTGTTGGAGCCATGATACCTTTTGTGTTTTCTTCGTTAGCCATCACAGCTGTGGGCCAAGCGGCCATGGCAATGGTTGAAGAGGTTCGTCGACAGTTCCGCGAGATCCCAGGCATTTTGGAAGGTACAGGTAAACCACAGTACGACCGTTGTGTTGCTATCAGCACTGAAGCTTCCATTAAGCGCATGTTGCTACCGGGTGCCATTGCTTTGATTTCCCCAGTATTGGTAGGATTCCTGATGGGTCCTGAAGTATTGGGAGGATTTTTGGCAGGTGCTACTGTTAGCGGTGTGTTGATGGGTATGTTCCAGAACAATGCAGGTGGTGCTTGGGACAATGCCAAGAAATCATTTGAGAAAGGTGTTGAGATCAATGGCGAAGTGTTTTACAAGAAATCAGAACCACATAAGGCTTCTGTAACAGGTGACACTGTTGGCGATCCTTTCAAAGACACCAGCGGTCCTTCAATGAACATCTTGATTAAGTTGATGAGTATCGTATCCTTGGTTATCGCTCCTACATTGGCTAGCATGCATGCCAACACCATTCAGGAAAACCGCATGAAGAAGATTGACACCATGATGGAGGCTTGCATGGAAGCAGGTTGTTCGAAAGAACAATGCTCACACATGATGGAGGGTTGCGAAGGAATGGAAGGGAAAGCATGTTGTAAGATGATGGCCCACAGCAAAAGTGGCGATGGAAAAGATTGCTGCAAGATGATGATGGGTCATGAAAATGCTGGCGTATCTGATGAGGGACACCACCAACATGTGGCTACCGACAGTACTGGAGCAAGTGCCGATCCCACGAAGTGAGTTTGATTATTCGTAATTTTGTAATGCATCAACTCAATAAAGTGTAAGAGTTGATTTTGGGAGAGATGTCAGAGTGGCCGATCGAGCACGCTTGGAAAGCGTGTGTACCGCAAGGTACCGAGGGTTCGAATCCCTCTCTCTCCGCCAAAGCCCAACCCAATGCCCCGCAATAGTGGGGCATTTTTTATTTGCTGATGAGCCAAGCTTGCTTGAGCGAAATCGAGCAAATAAAAAATGCAAGGCACGAAGTGCCTGCATAAGGTTGGGCATTAAAATCCTATCCATAATTTGCCAATACCAATACTTTATCAGAACTTAGCCTAAAACACAAAACCACTTACCACATGAAAAAAATCCTATACTTTTTTGCTGCACTCTTGCTGATAAACGGATGCTCAAAACCTGAATTGGATGAGACTTCCGCCAAAGGCGATATTCTAGTTCAAAAAGAAACACTGATCGATGTTCCAGCAGGTGATGCGTTGTCGAAAACGGCAGTTGACGATATCGTGGTTGGATTGCGCCAGAGCACAGGGGATTTCCATTGGGAATGGGTCGATTTGAAAACCGTTTGGAGTGCCATCCAACATAGCGACCAAACCGTAGCCATCGGGTATAAACCCCATTACGAAGGTGATATCTCATCCAAACTGCACTCACTGGACCTAACCAAAGGCGAATACAAAAGTGTGCACGATGCTTTAATCAACTTTATCGTAGAAGAAGCCAATAAGCAATCCACAACTAAATTGGACTGGAACGACTTGCTAGTGGAAGATGATCCTTATCTGCCTATTCTCACTATCCGCACCAGCGACAAACACCTGCTGACCGCATTGTTCAACCTGAAAAATGTTCGCTACATAGAGCCATTGGATTACCATCCCGCCTCCCCTAACAAAGTGATGTCAACATCCGGATGTAGCCCAAGTGCGGAACCATTAAACTCCGCTGATTACACAACCATCACACCCAATGCCGTATTGCCTTGGAACTTCAACAACCACAACATTTCGCAGGCATGGTCACTGGCCCAAGGTAGCGGCATCACCGTGGGAGTGATCGATGCCGGATTGAGCTCGGCTCAGCCCCTACTCGGTTCACAATTCAATAACGGTGACTCCAATGTTGGCAGAACAGTTTTGGCCGAGTACACTTATGGTACTTCAGCTTATACCGGTTGCTCGCATGGAAACAGCATGTCAGCACAAGCTGTGGGTCCTCGTAATAATCAAGGCGCGGCAACAGGTGTTGCCTACAAAAGCAATCTGTATTTCATTCGCGGTTGCGAGGATGTGGTGCTTGATTTATCTGCTGAACGAACAGCCGTAAAGAACGCCTGCACTCGCTTGGGCAACAACCGAAATGTGAAGGTCATTTCGATGAGTATTGGTACTCCTTTCTCCAGTAGCGTACTTAAAGACGGTGTGGATTACGCCTATGGAAAAGGAAAACTGATTATGGCCGCGGCAGGAACCTCACTTGATTTTACTACTTGGTACGGTGTGATTTATCCAGCTGCTTACTCCTCTTGTGTGGCCGTAACCGGCATTAATGACAATGGAGCCACATGTGCCTCGTGCCATGACGGCAGTCAAGTGATGTACACCATCGTAATGGAAAGAGCTGCGAATTCTAACCGAAATTCTTTGGCGCTACCTCCATCCGGAACAACTCCCAATTACATCGGCGGAAGCTCATCGGCCACAGCAACAGCAGCAGGAATCGCCGCTTTGGTGTGGAGCGCAAAACCACAGATGTCAAGGGCACAAGTAATGAACTGCCTGACCTCCACATCCCAATTCTACCCTACCAGAACGTCCTCTAAAGGATATGGAAATCTGAATGCATTGGCAGCGACTAATTTTGCGATAGCGAACTATTGATTTGAAATACAATTATTTAAACCCAAAAGCCGTTCCATATGGAGCGGCTTTTTTGTTACCAATCTGTGATTAAAACCACAAAGCACCTCATTATCTTTACAACTCATATTAAGTCACAACAATGAACCAAGTTCGTCGATTACTCTTCAGTATTATAGCCACCAGCACCTTGGCCTTTTCTTCCTCGGCTCAAAGCCTTCAGGCCGTATTCACACATCGCACCTTTTACTCGCCAGAACAAGGCCCTTATGTTGAGACCTACCTTTCGGTGAATGGGAAAAGTGTAAAATATAAACCAACAAATCGCTCGAACGACTTCCAGGCATCTATCGAAATCGGTATGAAGTTTACTGATAGCGAAGGTAAGGTGGTCTACAATGATCGCTATAATCTGCTAAGCCCTGAAATCAAAGATGTAGAAAACACAAACTTCAGTTTTTTAGATCAGCAACGCGTACCTCTGAAAAATGGGAAATACAATCTAGAACTAACCGTTTTTGATCGCAATAGCGTAAACAAGCCCTACGTTATCAACAACAAATTGTATGTAGAGTATTACGATAACCTAATTGCAATTTCCGATATCCAATTGGTAGATCGCTTCGAGCCTTCAAAGGAGGAGTCAAACATCACCAAGAGTGGATATGATGTGGTGCCTTTTGCTGATAATTTTTATCCGCCATCCATCGATAAAATCCGCTTTTATGCCGAGGTGTACAACACCAGCAAGGTGGTAGGAGAAAATCCATACCTGCTTTCGTTTCATATCGAGAGTGAGGAGTCGAAACGCAAGTTGGATAACTTGAGTGGCTTTGTGAGGCAACAGGCGGCGGCTGTAAATGTGATGATGCGCGAGATATCAATCAAAGATCTCCCATCAGGAAACTACAACCTGATTTTGGAAGCAAGGAACAGCCAGAATGAAATATTGGCTACTAAATCCGTTTTCTTCCAACGCAGTAATAGATTGGCATTGCCTGAGGGCGATGACTTCAGTAAACTGGATGTTACTAACACTTTTGCCTCTGTATTCACTAATAAAAACGAACTCACAGACCATATCCTTTCACTTGTACCTATATCCAGCAGCCTGGAACTTATTTTCATCGACAACCAATTGAAGCTTTCTGAATTGCCGCTGATGCAAAAGTTTTTTTACGACTTCTGGCTGCGCCGCAGTCCGGTTAGCCCGGAAAGCGCTTGGATTGCCTACCGCACCGAAGTGATTAAAGTAAACTCGGAATTTGGCACGAAAATAATTCGCGGATATGCAACCGAGCGCGGTCGTGTATACCTGCAGTATGGTGCGCCTAACACCATAAGTCGCAATTACACCGAACCCAGTGCTTATCCCTATGAGATATGGCACTACTACAAGTTGGGCAATCAAAGCAATCGTAAGTTCGTATTCTACAACCCGGATTTGGTTACTAACGATTTCCAATTGCTTCACTCGGATGCATTAGGTGAGCCCTTCAATAACCAATGGGAAGTGCTTTTGCAAAAACGTAATACTCAGTCGAGGGACTATGATAACGAGTACAAGGGCGATTACTACGGCAATAAAGCCAAGGAGAATTTCACCATACCGAAATAAACAACATCAATCAGCCAAGGCTTATCAAGACTGCTGTAGTCATACTGAATTGGAATGGCCGAGGGTTGCTAGAACGCTTTCTGCCGAAACTCTTACCTACCCTCGGCCCTACCGCTGAACTTGTGGTGGCCGACAATGCCTCCACGGATGATTCTGTTGCCTGGATGCGCACCCAATATCCTGATGTTCGTATCATTCAAAATAGCACCAATCTCGGTTTTGCGGATGGTTATAATGAGGCTTTGAAATCGGTAGATGCCGAATATTTTCTTTTACTGAACTCTGATGTTGAGGTAACAACCGGATGGCTTGAACCACTTGTAGCCGCGATGGATGCCGACCCGAATCTGGCTGCTTGCCAGCCCAAGATTCTATGGGAAAAACAAAGAGATCAATTCGAGTACAGTGGAGCCTGTGGTGGATTCATCGACCATTTGGGTTATCCATTCTGCAGGGGAAGGGTGTTCGGACAATTGGAGCAAGATCAAGGACAATACAACGAACCATGCAACATATTTTGGGCGTCTGGCGCCTGCATGATGGTGCGTTCCGCTGTTTACAATGAACTCGGCGGGTTTGATCCGGTGTTTTTTGCACATATGGAAGAGATTGATTTCTGTTGGCGTATGCGTAATGCCGGACACAATATCCGTTGCATACCAGAGTCGGTAGTTTATCATGTAGGAGGGGCCACTTTACCCAAGAACAATTCGCGGAAAACGTTTTTGAATTTCTGCAACAACTTATCCATGATTTGGAAAAACCTGCCAGATGATCGCCTCTTTCGCGTAATCCTCCTCAGACTTGTTTTGGATGGTATAGCTGGAATCAAGTTTGCCACCGAAGGGCATTTCAAAGACTGCATTGCGGTTATAAAAGCCCACTTTGCATTTTACAACAGGGTTACTACAGGCAAACTTAAACGCAGTCGAAACATCCTATCCAACCACAGCACTATTTACCCCAAAAGCCTGGTTTGGCAGCACTATGTGCGAGGGATTGATAAATTCTCGGATTTGAAATTTAGAAACTGAAACCATCATGAAAATCATTTGTGTTGGACGCAATTATGCGGAGCATGCCAAGGAGTTGAACAATCCGGTAAACGACAAACCGGTAATCTTCCTGAAACCTGAAACAGCCCCGTTAATAGGCAAATTGCCCTTCTTCATTCCGGACTTTTCAAAAGATGTGCATCATGAAGCTGAAATCGTGGTGCGCATCAACAAGACAGGGAAAAACATTGAGGAAAAATTTGCTAACCGTTATTATAATGATGTTACGATCGGTATCGACTTTACCGCACGCGACTTGCAGTCGGAGTTGAAAAGTAAAGGGTTGCCTTGGGAACTATCCAAAGCCTTCGACGGTTCGGCCCCGTTTGGCGAATTCATCCCCAAGGAAAGCGCCATGCACGATGGTGCAATACACTTCCACTTACTGAAAAATGGAGCTGTGGTACAAGAAGGGACTTCAGCTGACATGATTTTTCACATTGATCGTATCATCTCCTTCGTTTCCGAGTATTTCACCTTGAAAATCGGGGATCTCATATTTACTGGAACCCCTAAAGGCGTTGGTCCAGTCAAGTCGGGCGACTTGTTGGAAGGCTTCATTGGAGACAAGAGGTTGCTGGAAGTGAAAGTCAGGTAAATATGAATCTATGTTTGTAAATTAGCGACAATGTCGATAAGGGTTTTCAAAAGGTTATTATTCATCCTCCTGTCCGCATGGTCGAGTGCTGGACAAGCCACACACATCGTGGGCGGTGAGTTATACTACAGGTATTTGGGCAACAACCAATATGAAATCCAATTGACAGTTTACCGCGATTGCTTTTACGGTGTACCACCATTCGACGAGCCTGCTTATGTTGGAGTTTGGGATGTAAACAACAATTTGCTGAACACACTTTACCTGTATACCAATGGAGATTCGGCTACGGTCCCTCCTATCATCAATTCACCATGTTTCATACCTCCAACGAATGTATGTTATCGGGTAGCTAATTACCGCATCACGGTAAATCTCCCTCCTATCCCGGGTGGATATCAACTTACCTACCAGCGGTGTTGCAGAAATCAAACTATTCTGAATATAGTTAGTCCGTTGAGCACAGGAGCTACTTTTTACGCAACCATACCAGAGAGTCCTATTCCAAACAGCAATCCTGTTTATAACGCACTGCCACCGCCTTTCATTTGCTCTGGACTTCCATTTGTATTTGACCACTCTGCCACAGATGCGGATGGAGATTCTTTGGTTTATGAGATTTGCACTCCTTTCGATGGCGCTTCTCAACAGAACCCTCAGCCATTACCACAAAACTTCCCTCCACCCTACAACCAAGTAACCTATCAAAACCCATTTAACACCAGCAACCTTTTGGGTGGTATTCCATTGACCATAGATTCGCAAACCGGACAGCTTACTGCCACACCCAATACAATTGGGCAATTTGTAATTGGTATTTGCGTGAGGGAATATCGAAACGGAGTCCTGCTCAGCACCACACGGCGCGATTATCAATTGAATGTGGTGGCTTGTCCATCCTTGGTGGTAGCCGCATTGCAATCTCCCTCCTTGGTTTGTGGAAGCAATACTGTTCAATTCACGAACAACAGTTTTGGAGCCTCCAGTTATCAATGGAATTTCGGAGACCCAACCACCACTAACGACGTTTCAAACGCCATCAATCCATCATACACTTATCCAGACACAGGAACATATGCAGTTACTCTCGTAGCCTTCTCTGCATTCAATCCCGGTTGCTCCGACACCACCATCGGAACCGTTACCATCCTACCTGATTATGTAGCTGATTTCGGATTCAGTTTGAGCTCATGCTCATACCTTGTGGCATTCAACGATTCATCTAATAGCGCCAGCGGCGTAACCACTCAATGGTCGTGGAACTTTGGCGATGGAAGTCCTACGGCAAACATTACTGATCCAAGCCACACTTTTCCAGGTCCGGGCAACTATACGGTAACACTTACTGCAACTTCGGCATTGGGATGTGTGGAAACCATTTCGCGTGTTATCACCATACCTCAAAATGTTTCATTGACTACATCTTCATCTTCGGTTGCTTGTTTCAATGATTGCAACGGAATTGCCGTTGCGGTAGCCAGCAATGGAGTCGCCCCTTATTCATTCCAATGGAATGACCCCAACTCGCAACCTGTTCCCATTGCAACCAATTTGTGCGCCGGCACATACACGGTAATAGTCACCGATGCAATTGGATGTACATCCTCGCAACAAGTCACCGTTAACAGTCCAGCCCCGTTGATTGCTTCAGCCAGCGCCACTTCAGCCTATTGTAATGGCGCATGTATTGGAACAGCAAGTGTAAATGTATCTGGCGGTACGGGATCGTTTACCATTGTTTGGAACGATCCGCAACAACAGTCAGGAAACAGCATTGGCAACCTATGTGTAGGAAGTTATCAAGCTACTATAACTGATGCCAATGGTTGTTCTACGCTTTCCGATACGGTGGATGTACTGTTCGAATCATTTGTTCCAGATGTGGATGCTAC
>JBJTQS010000121.1:0-9216 GCA_046075765.1 Bacteroidota bacterium | reverse complement strand
TGCGAATCAAGTTCAGCTGGACGTTACTAATGCCGCCGCTGGCATGTATTTGGTGACTATTGGAAACGCAAAGCCTGTTCGCTTGATTGTTAGATAATCAAAGCAGGGCATTTAAGAAGTCCTGTGCTTTTTCAAATGTGGCATCAGGGTTTTCGGCATGCAACCAATGGCCGGCATCGGGAATTGTTTCTATGCGGGCATTTGTAAAAAATCGGTTGATGGTTGTTTCATCCTGTTGATTGATGTAATCTGACTTGGCGCCTTTCAGGAATAGGGTGGGGATTGGTAGTGGTGAAGTTGGCTCAGTGGATTGAACGGCCACCTCCATGTTTTCAGCAATCACTTTCAAGTTGAAGCGCCAATCCAATCGATCTTTTTCCTTCCAATACAAACTCTTCATCAGCCATTGTCTAACACCAAAGTCATGTATGGTGAGTGCAAGTTGTTCCTCAACATCTTTCCTGTTTTTCAGATGATTTGGATTTACTGATTTCAATGCGGAAATCACATCCGTGTGGCGTGTGTTATATGCTCGTGGAGCGATATCGGCAACTATCAAACCATCCAAGGCGATGTCGTTTTGTATCACCAGTTGCATGCCTACTTTGCCGCCTAAACTGTGTCCCATTAAGAACTTTTTTCCTGAAGGCTGTTGGTCTAACAGTTCTGCCACATCCGATGCCATTGTTGTTAGGTCGAACTCATTGCTATGTGGTGATAATCCGTGATTACGCAAATCCGTTAACACAATCCGAAAGCCATCCTCAGCGAAACGCTTTCCTAAAGTCAACCAATTGTCTGAGGAACCAAATAGCCCATGCAAGATCACCAAGGTGGGTCCTTGACTGCCTAGAATACGGTTGAATAGCTGCATGCCGCTAAGTTAACGCAATCCCGCTTTATCGGTTTTTTAAATCATTCCAATGCATTGATAAGCAATAAAATAAAACCTTTAAAAGGATCCGTTGTTTATTGGTAAATTTGGCCTATGGAATGTATTGTCAGAAAAGGAACACCAACCGATGTGCCAGCCGTATTAGGATTGATTCGGGAGTTAGCACTTTATGAAAAGGCGCCTTTGGAGGTGACCAATACAGAGGAGGATATGCTTCGGGATGGTTTCGGACCCAATCCGGCTTTTCGATTATTGGTGGCTGAATTGGATGGTGAAGTAGTGGGTATGGCAATATATTTCATCAAATACAGCACTTGGAAAGGCAAGGGCGTTTATTTGGATGATATCGTGGTTACGGAGGCTCTGCGTGGACAAGGCATAGGAGCCAAGTTGTTCAAAGAAGTAATGCGCGATGCTGTTACCATGAATGCCAAGCAAATGCATTGGCAGGTGTTGGATTGGAACGAGCCTGCCATCCGATTTTACAAGCGCTATAATTGTGATTTCGATGGTGAATGGATCAATTGCAAATTGAATGCTCATCAGTTAATAGACCTTACAAAATGATTGTTTTCAAGTTTGGTGGAGCTTCAGTGAAAGATGCGGATGCGGTTCGCAATGTGTGTAGCATCATCCGTAGCCACGAAGGCAATCGTTTGGTAGTGGTGGTGTCTGCCATGGGTAAAACCACCAACGCTTTGGAGCGAGTTGTCAACGCCAGATTTTCCGCAAACGATATCCCAACTGCCAAGCAGCACTTGCAAGAGGTTCGCGAGTTTCATCATAAAATCGCTGATGAGTTGTTTGTCGATAATTCCAATCCCGTTTTCGACCGCATGAACAATGTGTTTGTGGAAGTTGAATGGTGTTTGGATGATGATGTTTCAAAAGGGTATGACTTCCTATATGACCAGGTTGTTTCATCGGGCGAATTGCTTTCAACCATCATCATTCACGAGTATCTGCAATCACAAGGTTTGCAGTTCGCTTTCGCGGATGCGCGCGATCTGATCAGTACCGACAATCACTATCGCGAGGGGCGTGTAGAGTGGGAGGAGACTTTGGATAAGACCAACTCGCAGGTTAATGGCATGTTTGCTTCAGGGCATACAGGCGTTGTAACGCAGGGGTTCATTGGCTGCACTTCAGAAAACTATACCACCACCTTGGGCAGAGAGGGCTCCGATTATACTGCCTCCATTCTGGCGTATTGTTTGGATGCCTCGGCGGTTTATATATGGAAAGATGTGCCCGGGGTGCTGAATGCCGACCCAAAGCATTTTCCAGACGCGCAGAAATTGGAAAGCATGAGCTATCATGACGCTATCGAGTTGGCATATTTTGGTGCATCGGTAATCCATCCTAAAACCATCAAACCTTTGGAGAACAAGGGTATTCCATTGCATGTTAAATCCTTTGTAGACCCCAAATTGTCGGGTACCGTAATTGGCAAGGATTTCCAAACCAAGCCATTGGTTCCTTCCTACATCTTCAAAGACAACCAAATGCTGGTGAGTATATCGGCAAAGGATTTCTCTTTCATTGCAGAAGATCATCTCAGTACCATATTCTCGCTCTTTGCTCAGGCGAATGTAAAAATCAACCTGATGCAAAACTCAGCTATCAGTTTCTCTGTTTGTATCGACAACGACATCCGTAAGGTTCCTGAACTATTAGAAACATTAAAAACACGTTTTAAAATATTATACAACGAAGGGCTGCAATTGTACACAGTAAGACACTATTACCCCTCCACCATCGAATCCCTTACCCATGGCAAGGAAGTCCTGCTCGAACAACGCAGCCGATTAACGGCACAACTGGTACTTAGATATAGTGACAAGCGCCGCCCTGAGCCTGTCCGATAGCTATCGGACGAAGGGTGACATGTTATAAGTTACAAGTAGTCGTATATTATAAATTGTCAATCGTCAACACTTCGATGAACTCAGTGCAAGTCGTAAATCGTACATCGTCAATCGTCATTTGATTCATGCTTTCAATCCCTGACCGCTCTTCCATCGTACTCTGGTTACTTACCGGATGTTTTCTGATTTTCACCATGGTAGTGGTAGGCGGTATCACGCGACTTACCGGATCTGGCTTGTCTATCACCAAGTGGGATGTGGTTACAGGTACCGTTCCTCCGTTAAACGAGGCCGATTGGCAGCACGAATTTGAGTTGTATAAACAAACTCCGCAGTACCAGCATATCAACGCCCATTTCGAACTTGCAGATTTCAAAGGTATCTATTGGTGGGAGTATATCCACCGTTTGCTAGGTCGTTTAATTGGCTTGGTATTCGTTATTCCGTTTTTGTGGTTCGTTATCCGAAAAAAAATTCAAGGCACTTTGCTACTTAAGTGTCTTTTGTTGTTTTTGCTTGGTGGATTGCAGGGATTCATTGGTTGGTACATGGTTGCAAGCGGCTTGGTTGATGAGCCTAGTGTGAGCCATTTCCGCTTGGCTTTGCATCTGTGTACCGCCTTCATCACCTTCTGCTTTACCCTTTGGTTTGCGATGGATTTGATTAACACCGAAAGGGTTCGTCCTAATGGATGGCAAGGCAAGTTGCTTACTCTCTCCAAGGTGGTATTGGTCATTACCTTCATACAAATCATTTTCGGTGCATTTGTTGCCGGCCTGAAAGCTGGTCTTATTTATAACACATGGCCATTGATGGGCGATAAGTTCATTCCAGATTCAGTCCATTGGGCTGTACATAATATGGGATGGCATGGCCTCATTGATAACATGTCGGGGGTGCAGTTTGTACACCGCAACCTTGCATACCTGGTTTTCTTCGGGGTGCTTTTTCAAGCATTCTTAATGTGGAAAAACCATCGTAGCGGTCAAACACCACTTTTATCTGGACAGAAACATGCCGTGTGGGCGGTTACTGTTTTTGTGGTGCTGCAGTTTGTGCTGGGTGTATTTACCTTGCTACACAAGGTGCCGCTCACGCTTGGCGTTATACACCAAGCAGGCGCGCTGTTGTTACTGGGTTCGCAAGTTTATCTGCTGCACCGCTTGACCCACGTCTCCATTCAGGAGCAGTCGGCAAATCAGTAAACAACCAACTTCGCCGGTTTGCTTTGGCTGTTTTGATTTTTCAACCGGACGAAGTATACGCCACTTTTCCAATTCGATGTTTCAATTCGCATCGATGTCATTCCATCTTGGATGGGCTGTGTCATTACGATTCTGCCTGTCATATCTGAAATTTCCAAAGACGATTCGTTTACTTGAGGTGTGAAGGTCGCGTAGCTGTAGGTGCTGGCCGGATTGGGCATCAAGGAAGGGGTATTTAACTCCATGCCCAACTCTTGAATGGAGTTTGTGCCGGGTAACACTTTCGTGATGGAAAGATCGTCGAAGTAAAAACCATCATATTCCAAGAAGCCATCGCTCGCCAATACGAATCGAACAAGCACATTGTAACCGATGTAGTCATCCAAAGAAATCTCCTCTTGCACCCAGGATGTTTGGAATCCTTCGTACAAAGGTTCGCCGGGAACTTGGAAATTTCCTCCATCTACAGTGTAGTTGCCGCAGAGTGATGACCAAGTTGCTCCGTTATCGATAGAAGCCTGCACTTGCACATAATCGTAGTTGGCTTCCAATGCCCATTTTGCATAGAAGGTAAGTTTGGCCTTAACTGCGTTGGCAAGGTTTACTGCAGTGGTGGTGCGGATTGTTTTGTAATCATTGGAGTTATAGTTTCCAATAGGAGAATCAGTGATGGAGGCATTGGGGGAATAGAAAACCGATGTAGATATGCCCCATTGGTTACCATTGAATCCTGTGACACTGTTACCATCCGATGCGAATAATACGGTTGGGTTTCCGAAATACTTCACGATTGTATCGGTTCGTGTGTATGTGCCGTTGTTGATTGCCAAGGCGAATTTTATTTCAGCTCCGTTGGTCATTGGAGATACCAATGCAAAAGAGATGGAATCTAAAACGCTTTGCATGGGCGACAAACCTGTTACGGTTACGGGAGCTCCGGTTTGAAACACATTCGGTGTGATAGCTGATAGGCTGATGGTGTAAGAACCTGTTGTATCCAAACCAAGCTGTTTCACTTCAAATTTGATGTAGCCTCCACCGGTTGAAATAAGTTCCGGACTTTTTTCTTGTATGGATGCGTATTTACCTGTGAGCTGTGCAGCTGTCAGGTTTTGGTATATGGTGTTTAAGCAAAGTGGAATGATTTCATTGGCTGGAGGCCAAAAGCCGAAAGATGCGTCACCGCATTCGGGTGTCATGGAGAATATCTTGGGTTTGGTGGCTTGCTCACCATACATCCAATCATCGGAGCTTCCATTTACGATGTAGCCAACCGTTTGGTCTGCGGTGCCAAACGAATAACTGTTGTAGGTGGTCAGTATTCTGCCGTAATCGGCAAACAGAGCCGAGTCAGGTGTGTAAATGGAGTAGTCGTATCCCCAAGGATAAATCAGCAAATTACCATAGGTATGGTAGTTGAGCGCAATTTTGAATTGTCGGCTATTCACGAAATCGCGGATCAATTGAGTCTCAGGTTCCGAGAACGGAGAATTTCCTCGATGTGTTTCGCTGAAACCGTCGGGAGAAGATCCTTGGTCATCAAATCCCCAATTGTAACCGTAGTTGCGATTCAAGTCAACTCCGAATGAGCCGTTCAAATTATCGCGGCGGTTTTTTCTCCACAATCCACCTCCTTGTGGGTCGGTAAACTCATTGTACAAATAGCCGTCGGGATTGAGGCAAGGAATGAAATACAACTCCGTGTTTGCGATGATGGCTCCTACTTCAGGATTGGTTGCCTGGTTCTCGAGCAAATACCACATGTAGAAAATAAGTTGCGACATGCCACCTGGTTCGCGCGCATGGTGCACTGCGGTGTACAGCATCTCTGGTTCGCTTTCATCCACATTCGGGTTATCAGATATTTTAACCATATACACGGGACGACCTTCAATGGTGGATCCGCCTGGAAGTGGAGCTTTGAGGGTAATCAGGTTCGGGTATAGATTCGCCATCTGATCCAGATTGTCGAGCATCTCTTGGTATGTGAAATATCCTGCATACGAACCCAAAGAGAAATTAGAAGGCACTTGGTAAGAAGGCGCGTTGGTAGATTGACAACCGTTGGGGGCCGATGATATGCGACTATGTTCGTGAGTTGACATTGCTTGCTCGCGATAGTGCTTCTTCACATCGGCAATTTGAATCTCATATTTGAATCCTGCTTCGCGAACCTTGCTAATCTCCGAGGTGTCGAGGTCGGTGGCAAGCCAAACATGTCGTCTGATATCACCATGGTCTGTTTCAATACCTAGTTCTGATAGTTTGCGTAGCCCTTGCTCACCTGTATAAATTCGCACACGGCTATGGGTAGGGTCTTGGGCTGATATGGTTTGGCTAACACCAACTGCCAGTATTATGGTGGTAATGAGATTACGGAGATTCATATTCTTGATATTATTTGAACTATTCAATTTTGTTTTGATTCAGAGAGTTTTTTAAGTCCGTTGAGCGATGCCTCGAAATCAGGGCCAATCATCCGCTCCGAAATCAAGCCCATTGGGCGGAAAAGGAACGGAAGATTCATCCTTAATTCCATGGTAACCGAAAGGGGTTGTTCGTTACCGGCAATGGAGAGGGATCCTTGGGATGGGCTCATGCCTTCGAATACGAGTTCGTATTTCAAAGATATTGGGTTATTGCTTTCGGTGATGGTGATTTTGCCATTGCCCATTTTTTCGCTTTTCCAATCATGAGCGGCTCCAACACCAGATTCAGGGCCACTGTAATTGGAGGTCATTTTGGGGTCGGCTTGCTCCCAATAAGACCATTTTTTCCAGTTTTGAAGGGTGTTAATTTCATTGAAAACAGCCTCAGCTGAAGCGTTTATCTCGGTTTTTCGAGTAATTACAGACTCAGACGGCATTATGGCCGCTGTTATCATCCACAATCCAACCAGGCAGGCGATAATGATCAAGATGGTCTTCATAAACATAGATTTCTATTGCAATTTTAAGCAATATCAGACTAGTATGGGCGGTTTTAAAGGATGATTCAAAACCCTACCTTTGTGGACCCATACTGATACATTGAAAAAGCTGCTATTCATAAGGTTCAGCTCCATTGGCGACATCGTGTTAACTACGCCCGTGGTTCGATGTGTTTCCAGTCAATTGCAGGGGGTAGAGGTTCATTATCTCACCAAACCATCATTTGCCGGCATACTCAAATCCAATCCTTATATCCACAAGGTGCACGAGCTGCATGAGGATGTCAACCAAATGCTGAATCAACTCAAAGCGGAGCAGTTTGATTTTGTGGTTGATTTGCATCATAACATCCGTAGTTCACGATTCCGTTTGGGACTTGGTGTTCCAAGTGCTGCATTCCCCAAGTTGAACATACAAAAGTGGCTTTTGGTGAATTTGAAATGGAACCGGATGCCTGACATGCACATTGTAGATCGCTATTTCAAAACAGTTGAATCGCTTGGTGTGCGTTATGATGGTGCGGGTTTGGATTATTTCATTCCCGAAACGGATCGTGTTGATTTTAGGGTCTTGCCTGAAACGCATCGCAGCGGTTACGTTGCGATGGTGATCGGTGCTCAACATGCTACCAAGCGTATGCCTGCATCTCGTTTGAACGAACTGGCTGCAAAGTTGAAATTGCCAGTGGTATTGTTGGGAGGTAAGGATGATCACCAGAGTGGAGAAGAAATAGCAAAGGGTAATGAGTCCAATGTCATCAACCTATGCGGAAAATATAATTTGAATCAGTCTGCATCATTGGTGCATGATGCAAAGGTCGTTATTGCTCATGACACAGGCTTGATGCATATTGCCGCTGCATTCCGCAAAAAGATCATTTCACTATGGGGCAATACGGTTCCTGATTTCGGTATGACTCCGTTACTTCCCTCTGGGATTGGAGCAAGTCATATTTTTGAAGTTGAAGGATTGGCATGCCGGCCTTGTTCTAAAATCGGATACGATAAATGTCCGAAGGGGCATTTTAAGTGTATGACTGAAATTGATTTGGATGCCGTTGTCCGAAAAGCTCATGATTTGTTTTTTGATCAATAGACTTATGCAGAGCGGTCGAATGTTGTTTTCAATATTGAACTCGCATGTGGCTTGGTCGTTTTCGAATCAATCAAATCGAATTGGTAAGATTTTACGGCTGCTTTCCATTGGCTTGATTCTTTTCACATCAAATTCCAACTCAGCCACCGCACAATGCGCCAATGTGATTTCAACATTTCCTTACAGCGAAGGGTTTGAGAGCGGTCCTGCTTGGACCTCAGGTGCCGTGTCGGGGGTTGACAATTGGGCATGGGGTGCTCCGGCACATCCAATCATAAACACAGCTGGTGGCGGAGTGAGCGCATGGTGTCTTGGAGGTTTAACCGGGTCTGGATATTTATCCTCTGCTCAATGTTACCTGTTAAGTCCGTGTTTCGATTTTACCTCGCTGGATTATCCATGGATCAGCTTCAAGATATTTTGGGAGTGCGAGCGACAATGGGACGGAATGGTACTGCAATATTCATTGAATGGTACTACTTGGACCAACGTTGGTAGTGTTAATGATCCGGTGGATTGTTTGAATCAGAACTGGTATAATTATGGCAACATAACTTGGCTCAACACTATTTCCGTAAGGCATGGCTGGTCGGGTAGGGTGGGAGCCACATCGGGTTCCTGTAGTGGAGGATTCGGCAGTAATGGTTGGGTTACGGCTACTCATTGCATGTTAAATTTAGCTGGTAAATCTAGTGTCCGTTTTCGATTTCTTTTTGGTTCCGGAACTTCTTGCAATGCTTTTGATGGAATGGCATTGGATGATATTTTCATTGGTGAAGCACCTCAAGTGAGCGCTGATTTTTCATTCTCTTGCGGTGCGCAAAATACGGTATCATTCAGTGACCTTACGGGCGCTTGTGCTGCTGCATACCAATGGAATTTCGGTGAACCTGGTTCCGGTTCTGCAAACACATCATCACTGCAAAACCCAACACACACCTATGCTTCGCCGGGTACTTATAACGTAACATTGGTTGCAAGCAATTCGTGCTCTGCGCCTGTTTCCATCACAATTCCCGTAACAATAGAAAGCGTTTCGCTCAACACCTCACAAGTGAGTTGCAATGGTGCCAACGATGGATCTATAGCTGTAGTTACAAACGGTGTTGGGCCTTACACATACTCGTGGTCTCCTTCCATTGGAAATACTGCTTCAGTCAATAACCTTGCTCCAGGAACTTATCATGTTACGGTTACGCCTTCCGGCGGATGTCCTGTAAGTT
>JBJTQS010000120.1:0-8517 GCA_046075765.1 Bacteroidota bacterium | reverse complement strand
AACGGGAAGTTGGCATCTCCACATCTTGGCATTTCGTCGTTGGAGTTGAAGATGGCCGATGCACCTTGGTCGAGGCGAGCCTTGAATCTTCTACGATTTTCGATAAACAGCTCTTTTGCAATAGGATGGTATTTCATAAATGCCCTTTTTGGTCGTTTAAAACAATTGTTTGTGCTGAATAGTTGTAAAAATAGGCCACTCGTTCCATTCAATTCACAGGCGGTTAACAAAATTGTCACAACATCTTGAATCGGAAGGATGTCCCTTTTAAATTTGCGACCTTCAAAAGCACCAACAAATCATGGGTTCTGTAACTCGATTCTTAGATTCCTCCATCGGCCGAAAGGTTTTGATGTCATTAACAGGGCTGTTCTTATGCACCTTTTTGGTGGTACATGCCACTGGTAACCTACAGTTGTTCAAAGGCGATATGGGATTGGCCTTTAACCAATATTCGGTTTTCATGACCACCTTCATGCCCATCAAGGTGGTTTCGTATTTGTTATATGCCACCATCCTGCTGCACGTTTTCAGTGGCATCCGCTTGGCCTTGGCCAACAAAGCGGCTCGCCCCGTAAGCTACGGCGCATCCAAAATGCCGGGCTCTTCAACTTGGGCTTCATCCAATATGATGGTGTTGGGCTTCATCATCCTCATATTCCTGGTTACGCACATGGCCAACTTCTGGTACAAATATAAATTCGGCGATGTGGAATGGGTGAAATACGAAGTGAGCGTAATGGATGGAAGCGTACTCGGTATGTCAACGATGCCATCTGCACCAAACATGCAACCACACGAATATGTGGTGAATGATGGTGTTTCAGCTCCTGTGAAACATGTTGTGTTGCGTGACTTGTACTCCGTGGTAAAAGTAGCATTCCAAGAAGTTTGGATCGTAGCCCTGTACTTGTTGGGAATGTTGGCCATTGCCTACCACTTGGTGCATGGCTTCCAAAGTTCCTTCCAGACCTTGGGACTTCGCCATCCCGCCATAGCGGGCATTATCCGCAACTTGGGTGTGTGGGTGTTTGGCATCATCATCCCCATCATATTTGCATCCATGCCTATTTATTTCTTCTTCTTCTCCTGATCATTTTCAAATCATAACATCTCCCCATGGCACTTAATTCCAATACCCCTTCAGGACCGTTATCGGAAAAATGGGACAACCATAAGTTTAACCTCAAGCTGGTTAACCCGGCCAACAAGCGCAAATACGATGTAATCATCGTGGGCACTGGTTTGGCAGGCGCATCTGCCGCTGCATCGCTTGCCGAGCTCGGTTACAATGTGAAAACATTCTGTTTCCAAGACAGCCCTCGTCGTGCGCATAGTATTGCAGCACAAGGTGGCGTTAACGCAGCCAAGAATTACCGTAATGATGGTGATAGCGTTCATCGTCTTTTTTACGATACCATTAAAGGTGGCGACTACCGTGCCCGTGAGGCAAATGTGTACCGATTGGCACAAGTCAGTGTGAATATCATTGATCAATGCGTGGCCCAAGGCGTTCCTTTTGCGCGTGAATATGGTGGCTTGCTCGACAATCGTTCGTTCGGTGGTGCGCAAGTTTCTCGTACATTTTATGCAAAAGGACAAACAGGTCAGCAGCTTTTGCTAGGTGCATACAGCGCCATGAACCGTCAGATTGGAGCAGGTAAGATTCAAAGCTATACCCGCCACGAAATGTTGGATGTGGTAGTGATAGATGGCAAAGCGCGAGGCATCATTGCCCGTGATATGGTAACTGGTAAAATCGAGCGTCATGCCGCACATGCCGTTGTGTTGTGTACGGGCGGTTATGGTAACGTTTTTTACCTCACCACCTATGCGCGTGGTTCCAATGCTACTGCCATTTGGAGGGCGCATAAGAAAGGCGCTTATTTCGGAAATCCCTGCTTCACGCAGATTCACCCTACATGCATACCCGTTTCAGGCGATCATCAAAGTAAGCTTACGCTGATGAGTGAGAGTTTGCGCAACGACGGCCGCATCTGGGTTCCGTTGAATAAAGGCGATAACCGTCGTCCTGAAGACATTCCAGAAAACGAGCGCGACTACTATTTGGAGCGTATATATCCATCATTTGGTAATCTGGTTCCTCGCGACATCGCATCGCGCAAAGCGAAAGAAATGTGCGATGAAGGAAGAGGTGTAGGTGCTAGCGGATTGGCCGTGTATCTGGATTTCTCAGAAGCCATCAACCGTTTGGGACAAAAAGCAGTGGAGGCCCGTTATGGAAACCTTTTCGATATGTACAAGCAAATCACAGGTGAAGATCCTTATAAGTCTCCGATGCGAATCTATCCTGCGGTACACTATACCATGGGTGGATTGTGGGTTGATTATAACTTGATGACTACCATACCCGGTTTGTATGCTTGCGGTGAGGCGAACTTCTCAGACCATGGAGCAAACCGTTTGGGTGCAAGTGCGCTCATGCAAGGCTTGGCCGATGGTTACTTCGTGCTTCCTTACACCATTGGCGATTACTTAGCCGGAGAGGAAAGAAAGCCAATCACAACAGAGCATCCCGAATTCGAAGCTGCGGAAAAAAATGTGAAGGGAATGATTGAGCGATTGCTCGCGGTTAAAGGATCCAAGACTTCGCATGATTTCCAGCGCGAGCTCGGACTGATCATGTGGAATCATTGCGGCATGGCTCGTAACGAGAAAGGATTGCTGGAAGGTATTGAGAAGATCAAAGCTCTTCGTCAAGACTTCTGGAATAATATCATGGTTCCTGGTAATGGTGAGGAATTGAACCAGAACCTGGAGAAGGCCTGCCGTGTAGCAGATCTTATCGAGTTGGGCGAGTTGATGATGAATGATGCGTTGCACCGTCGTGAGTCGTGTGGTGGTCACTTCCGTGAGGAGTTCCAGACACCAGAAGGCGAGGCTTTGCGCGACGACGACAACTTCGCTTATGTGGCTGCATGGGAATTTACTGGAGTGGATTCTCCTTCCAAATTGCACAAAGAGGAATTGAATTATGAAACTGTTAAGCGTTCTCAACGCTCTTACAAATAACAACTAGAAACAACTACCAACATGAGTGGAAATATGAACCTCACACTGAAGGTTTGGAGGCAAAAAAACACCTCTGCATCAGGAACGTTCGAAACCTATCAAGCCAGTGGCATTTCTCCTGATATGTCTTTCTTGGAGATGATGGACGTAGTGAACGAGGATTTGATCAAACAAGGGAAAGATCCGATTGCATTCGACCACGATTGCCGCGAGGGTATTTGTGGCATGTGCAGCATGTACATCAACGGCAGAGCGCATGGTCCACTCAAGGGTGTTACCACTTGCCAGCTTCACATGCGTACCTTCAAAGACGGCGACACCATTACGATTGAGCCATGGAGGTCAACGGCATTTCCTGTTTTGAGGGACTTGGTGGTTGATCGCTCCGCTTTCGACCGCATTCAGCAGGCGGGTGGCTTTGTTTCTGTAAACACCGGCAGTGTTCAGGATGCCAACAGTATTCCTGTTCCCAAGGAAAACGCGGATGAGGCGTTCTTGTCTGCAGCTTGCATTGGTTGCGGTGCTTGCGTAGCGGCCTGTAAGAACTCTTCGGCCATGTTGTTCGTTTCTGCCAAGGTTTCGCAATACGCATTATTGCCACAAGGTCAGGTTGAAAGGGCTAAACGCGTGGTGAACATGGTGGAGCAAATGGACCAAGAGGGTTTTGGAAACTGTACGAATACGGAAGCTTGCGAAGCAGAATGTCCAAAGCAGATAAGCGTTTCCAACATAGCACGTATGAATCGTGAATACATCAAAGCCAAACTCTTTTCATAGGAGTTGAGCGCCATCACAAATAAAAACGCCCGGGGATTTTTCCTCGGGCGTTCTGTTTTTCAGTGATGATATCAGTCTTCCCACTTGATACCTACAGACACACTGTAACCGTTTTTGGTTTGGGTGATAGAGGAGGGGTAAGGGTTGGCTGGATCTGGGTATTCGCCGATGAAGAAGTCTAGGCTCTCCATGAAAGTGGAGTCGGGCAATTCGTAATCATAAAGGTTTACCGTGATGGTGGATCCGAAGGGCTCAACGGCGTATGGCGATAACAGATAATAAGGAATGGTATCGTTAGGTCCACAATTGAGGAAGTGAGAGTTTTGGCTCCACAGAATAGGGGTTGTGGTTCCAGGAGCGGTAAAGTTGAAGAAAATGTCGGGCCTGCCCAGGGTGTCGAAAGTGGTTGAATCGATGTTATCCCATAAAGCACTTGCAGGATCGAATTCGGGATGGGTATTGATTTGAATTACGGTGATGGAGGCTTTGGTCTTGGGTGTTATTACAGGCACTCCGTTTTCCAATGGTTGAAGGATGGGATCTTCTTGGCATCCTGCCAAGCCCAAAATCAAAAGGCCTGTGAAAAAGAGGAAAAATGAATAAAAAATCGATTTGTTAGGGGTGGCACCCATGTTCATTAGGTTTTCGGCACCAAGTTACAACTTTTATAAGTGGTTGAATGCTAGTTGTTGCAATCCAATTTGAAAAAATATCGGTTTTTTTTTGTGGTAAGTGTTGTTTGATACTGAATTATTTATTTTTACTCCGAAAAATCTATTGAAAATCAACCGAACCATGGCAACCCGTGCTTCTAAAAAACTGAAGGCCAAGAAGCCTACAAAAAAGGCTAAGCCTGCTAAGAAAGCTGCAAAAAAGGCGGCTCCTAAAAAAGTGGCTAAAAAGAGACCTGCCCCTAAAAAGGCTAAGCCTGCAAAAAAGGTCGCGAAAAAAGCGGCTCCAAAGAAAAAGGCGGTTAAGAAGGCCGTCAAGAAGGCCGTCAAGAAGGCTGCACCCAAAAAGAAGGTTGCCGCTAAGAAAAAGGTTGCTAAAAAGGTTGTAAAAAAGGCCGCGCCTAAAAAGAAGGTGGCGCCTAAAAAGGCAGCTAAACCGGTGAAAAAGGCGGCTCCTAAAAAAGTGGCCAAGGCTGCACCTAAAAAGGTGACAAAGCCTGCTCCAAAGAAGGTTGCCAAGCCAATGCCGGTTAAGCCCGCACCTAAAGCGAAATCAACACCTGTTGCAAAGCCAGCTCCAGCACCAAAACCTGCCACTTCGCTTCCCAAGCCTGCGCCTACTTCAAAACCAGTAGAGGCTCCAAAACCTGCTCCCACACCAACTCCAGTTGCGAAGAAAGAGCCTGAGGCTCCCAAAATGCCACCACCGCCACCTCCTCGTCCACCTATGCCTTTCAAAAGGGATGATTTCAAAGCGCCACCCAAGCCTCCAGTTACTTCCGACTTGGATGATGAGGACGATGAAATGGATGACTTTAAAATCCCCTCCGCTAAAATTCACAATTGGGGAGAGCTGTTGTCGGGCGAAGATGACGACGATGAGCAAGACTCCAATGAAGATGATGACATGGACGATGATTATATCTGAAATGTTTTGATATTTAGGAAGCCTGTCCAACTCGGACAGGCTTTTTTGTTTGCTCTATTTTCATAATTTAGGAAGCAAAATCAAGTTTATGAGAATAACCATCTCAACCGCCATGTTATTGGTGGTGTTCAATTTGTCGGCCTCTTGGGCACAGGACATTCATTTCTCTCAATTTCACTTCACGCCGGTAATTAATAATCCTGCTAATGCGGGAAATCAAAACACTTACCGTGCGATTTTGAATTATCGTAACCAATGGAAAAGTGTGGCTTCTCCATATAAAACTGGAAGCGCAACCGTTGATGGTCCCTTTGGTGAATCCTTAGCAAGTGAATCGGGTCGATTGGCTTGGGGATTCAATGTTTTTTCCGACAAAGCAGGGCAATCCGAAATTGCCACTTTGCAAACAGCCGGTACCGTTGCCTACCATTTGAATACTGGTGAAAACGCAGTTTTGTCGGCAGGATTGATGGTTGGATATGTATCGCGCTCCATGAATATGGCCAACCTCACTTGGGGTAATCAGTTTGATGGGTACTCATACAATTCATCCCTGCCCAATGGCGAAGCTTCCACGAGCGAAAAGGTTTCTTATGTTGATCTTGGAGCCGGACTTTCTTACTCCTTCAAGAAAGGTGAGCGGTACATGACTGGAAACGACCAGTTGCAGATTAATGGTGGCTTAGCTTACTTCCATCCACACCAACCAAATTATTCATTTACCGGAACAGAAGAAAAACTAAATGCCAAATTGGTGGTACATGGCGAGGCCATGGTTGGACTGCCCAATACAAATTTGTCATTAGTTCCCTCATTCTTGGTGTTGAACCAAGGTTCGCAAAGTGAAATCAATGTTGGCACCATGCTACGCTTTGTAATGAAAACCGAATCCAATTATACGGGCTTCGAGAAAGGTAGAGCCGTGTCACTTGGAGTGCATTCAAGGTTAGGCGATGCCTTTATTCCATCGGTGATGGCAGAGTTCGGAGCTTATGCATTGGGAGTGAGTTACGACATCAACCTATCAGACTTGGATGCCGTATCTTCCAAGCGCGGTGGTATGGAAGTGGCATTTCGTTACCTGGCTGCGCCTAAAAAGAAATCTGGAGGAGGATCACGTAGATATTGATGTTTATGAAAAGAAAATATTTCCTTGTTTGGTCGTGCATAATCTTTTGTATGACACCAATTGCGAATTGCTTTTCGCAGTCTGATAGTGTTGAGGTGGTGTTAACCAACCTCGGTGGAACAATCAATTCCAAATGGAAGGATTTTTGTCCCGTAATCAATGCCGATGGCAGTGTGCTGATGTTTACATCGCGAAGGCCGGTTACTTCCAAAGAATTAAAGGCAAAGGAGGATGGTTTGGAGCGCATCTATGTCGCCAAATTCAATGCAACCACCAAGGCCTATGAAAACGCTACATTGCTCGGCGAGGAAGTCAACGCTCTTGGAAGGAACAACTCAGCCATCGCTTTGTCGAATGACGGACAATCATTGTTGGTTTATCGCGATGAGGATGATGGCAATGGTGAAATATGGGAGTCACGTTTGAAAGGAGATGCGTGGACCATCGCACGCAAGCTTCCTGCCCCCATCAACAGTAAATTCCATGAATCCACAGCTTGCTACGCTCCAGATGGAAACACCATTTATTTCATCAGTCAACGCGAGGGCGGAATAGGCGGTCGCGACATTTGGTATTGTAAACGTCAATCCGGAGGTGCTTGGGGCGAAGCCATCAACATGGGTAAAGCGTTGAATACTTCTGATGATGAGGAAGGCATTTACTTGCATCCCGATGGCGTTACCATGTATTTCAGCAGTAAAGCGCATGGCAGTATGGGTGGCTATGATCTGTTCTTCTCCAAATTGGAAAACGGAAACTGGTCGACTCCCAAGAGCATGGGCGCTCCCTTCAACAGCTCGGGGCACGATGTGTTTTTGGTTTTGGATGCCTCGGCAAACAAAGGATACTACACATCCGCAATGAAAGGTGGCGTTGGCGACGAGGATATTTACTTGGTAGCTTTTAACCGAAAAGTGAAGGAGGCGGGCCCACGACTCACATTGCTCAAAGGCAAAGTGTACGATGAGAAGTCGGGCCAGGTGCTGGAGGCCGTCCTCGAGATCATCAATAACGTAACAGGTGAAGTGGTAAAAAACATCGCCACCAATTCGGCCACTGGAAGATATATGGTTTCGCTTCCAGGTGGCATCAATTACGGTATCAGTGTTACATCGAAAGGGTATTTGTTCAATTCCGTGAATGTGAACATGCCCGACTCAGCTGGTTATGTGGAGGTGGAGAAAGATATTCCCATGAAGCGGCTTGAAGTTGGTACTACGATCGTGCTGAACAATATTTTTTATGATTTCGACAAGGCCTCCTTACGCAAGGAATCCATATCGGAGTTGGATCGTCTATCGGAGTTATTGAAGGAAAACCCTTCCATGCGCATTGAGTTGTCGAGCCACACCGATTCTAAGGGTTCTGATGAATACAACGACAAGCTTTCGCAGATGCGCGCCCAGTCGGTTGTGGATTATTTGAAATACAGGGGCATCAATGCCGAACGTTTGGTCGCAAAAGGTTACGGCGAAACCATTCCGGTGGCAACCAATGATACCGACGAGGGTCGACAACTGAACCGCCGCACCGAATTCAAGATTTTGAGTAAATAAAATCATAAATCCAATAGTGATCCAACATACAACTACCAATCTTATGTTTCGTAAAGCAGTCTTATCTATTTCGGCCATTTTATTTTGTTTGCAAGCCTTTGCATTTGAAGCCAGATACGAATATCCAAAGGCATTCATTGAGAACAAAGCCCAATTCGATGGCAGAAATAAATTAACAGGGACCAAGATATTATATGCCATTGATCATGGTCCCTTTCAAGTTTACTTTACTGCAAAGGGTATGACTTATCGTTTTGATAAGAAGTTGCCCAGGCAAAAGTGGGATAAGACCAAGCCGATAAATAATCAGGAAGAGTGGGAAGCAATACTTGCCAAACGTAAAGCGGTGCGCATGGAGTCCATGTTATACCACATTGATTTTGCCAATGCTAATCCCGCTGTTGAATTGGTTGCATCAGATCC
>JBJTQS010000119.1:0-5597 GCA_046075765.1 Bacteroidota bacterium | reverse complement strand
ATTTCCATATCAATATCAACCGCTTTCTTACAAAAAAGGCCTCCAAGAACTTGGAGGCCTTTTTTGTAAGAAAGCGGTTGATATTGATATGGAAATGCAAACAATACCATTTACTTTTACGGTTCAAAAATCACCAACATGCACTTGAAGCCTATTGCACTGTTATTATCGCTGTCTTTGTTATCGTCTTGTTCTGAAAAGATCACAGATGAGGTTCCATTTTTAGATGAGTGCCAGATGGTGAACGGAAGTATCAGATGGGAGTTCGATGGGTCTTCCTACTGTGCCAATGCCAACATCATCGCTGGTTATGCCGTTGGCTTAACTTTGAACGGAATTACCTTGACGGGAGTGTCGCTTACCATGGAAATTGACACCCTGGAGCCAGGAACCTACAATGTATCACAAGACCAAAACGTAATCGTTTACATTGACCAGCTTGGTTTAGCATGGACATCTACGGACAGCAACGCCGGAAGCATCATCATCTCATCGCACGACAGTGTAGCTAATAAGATACGAGCCACGTTCATCGGTTCGCTGAGGTCGCCCATCACCGGCGAAGTAAAACAAATTAGCAACGGCCAGATTTCGGTAACGTATGTAGAATGATTTAGTACTACAAGATTCCGGAACCCAAAGCGAGCGCCAATAGTACCAAACAAAATGCAACTGTTTTTTGCAGTGTTGCAAAAGTTGTTTTTTTCAAAAGCTTGTTGCCGATAAAAGCTCCGAGCATAGCGGCCAAGGCGGAAATTACCAAAGGGAGTAAAAGTCGATCGTCAAAATGCGTTTGCATGCCGGTAGCATAATTGCCCAGTCGTGTTAAGTCAACACAAGCTGAAAGCAAAGCGGATGTTGCCACGAATTGCTCTTTGGTTAACCGAGCTTTAACAAGGAACGCCGACCGCAACGCACCTTGATTGCCTGTGAGACCGCCGAAAAATCCGCTGAGCACTCCACCAAGCGGCAACCACTTTTCAGCGAACGCCAGGCGTTTCATGCCGGGTGCATATTCCATCGCAACGAAAAACAACAGGAATCCAGCTATCAGGATTTTCATAGGGCCCGTTTCGGCATTCAATCCAAATAGTTGATAGTTGAGCCAAACGGGTAGCATCTCCAATTGTATCAGCACCCAAGAGCCCAACAATGCGGCAACGATAGCGGGAATGCCGAAGCGCAGGAAAATTCTCTTATCAATGTTACGGTGAGTGAGCGAAAGCTTGAAGAGGCTGTTTACAAAATGTACGGCGCCGGTTAAGGCAATGGCGATGGGAGCAGGAAACCAAATCAACATCACAGGCATCAACAAAGTGCCTAATCCAAAGCCAGAAAAAAAGGTGAGCAGGGATGCCGAAAATGCCGTTAACGCGAGCACGATTTCCATTGCTCGAATTTAGGCAATGTGAACGTTATACCTTCGGCATTCCCACACACATTTCATTTCATGATTCAAAAGGCATACCGAAGTGACGCCCACAAGTTGCGTCCCGGGGCGTTGATGCCGCTAGCGAAAGTTCGGTATTGCGTATCGAGTATGTTTCCTACTCCAGCGCTAGCCTTAAATACGGTTGTGATGTCGTATGAACCCCTGATTCCAAATACCAGCCATGCAGGCATGCCATCCGCAGTAGCGTATTGCTCGTTATCCTCGCCATTCAGATTATAATCCTTGAGCCTCTTCCAACCATTGAAATCAGCTGTGAGTCCAATCGATGTCTTGCGATTCTTGTAATTTAACCTGGCATTTGCCATCAATGGAGGAATGTGATCGAGAGGAACATCAACGCTATCGGTTTTGATTCGTCCATAAGTATAAGATACGGAAGACTCAACGGATAACTTATCATTGATGGAAACATTGATACGGAGATCTGCGCCGCAAACATATGCTGCTCGTTTGTTTTGAGGCGCGTATACCGCACTATTCTCTCCATCGTATAAAACGCTGTCGGATCCGTTCAGTTGAAACGCATCAACAATGATGGCGTCTTTAAAGGAGGTGTAATAGGCGGCCAATGAAACCATGCTGCCGTTTCGGAAAAACTTCTGCAGAGACCAATCCACATTGTAGGTTTTCTCAGGGCCAAGATCTTTATTAGGTACGATTAAGACGCCTGGCTGTGATTCGAAAACCTTACTCAAGTCATCCATGTTTGGTACACGAAACCCCGTTGAAAACAACAAGCTATGCTTGATTGTGGTTTGTGGGCGATGTACTAAACCAAAGCTGGCCGACCAAACGAAGTTGGATTGATCGGCATTTTCATAAGGAAACGGATAAAATGTTGTGTCGGTAAATTCTGCGTGAAGTTTGGATTGACCCAATCGCAACCCGTCTACCACTTCCAATCGATCAGAAACCTGCCAAGTATGCGACCAAAATGCAGCGCCTTGCGCCATATAATTATTGCCGCCCGGATAACGTGTGCTGATGGGCGATTCAGCTAGTGTGACAATATTAGTCTGGACGGCGGTGGATTTCAACTGATCGTATTGCATATCCAATCCGTAATTCATCACGCTTTCCCCATGTAAGCTCTGCATAGAAAGATTCATCGCCGTCACATCCACATTTTCTACCCGTGCTTGGCGGTTGTTGTCGCGGAACTTTCGAGTGTACCTACTTTCTTCAACCCATTGCCTGCTGACGATCATATGTGTTTTGGAAATCTTGGATTCAGGTCGTTCTATTTTCAATTCGTACGCAGCCATCAACCGCGATTGCGGTCCATAATACCATTCTGAAAATTTCAAACCAGAACTAGAAGGGTCTGTGAGACGATCGTATCGGGGCACATCCGATGAGTTTGAATATTGCAAGTTCAGCCCATGAGTAACACGATCACTGGATTTGAAAGCGAAGCGCTGCACCAAATCATGTTGCTTGTAGGCGCTGCCTATTTGCAACTCAGGCTTGCTATTTGTTACTAATGAGTCGACACCGTTGATGCATTCCACATATTTTTCCCTAAATCCATATAAATTATCATAAAAGAAGTTCTGCTTTTTACCTCCTCGTACATCATCAAATTCAGACCAGGTGAATGAAGTATATGTTGCGAACTTTTTGAAGCTTGAGCGTATTTGAATATTGCCGGTAAGCTCATTGTTGGCACTGGAATATCTCGTCATCACACTTCCGGAAAATGGATTGCCGCCCGATTGAAATGTGGGTTGCTTGGTAAACAAACAAACCACGCCACCCAGTGCATCACTTCCATACATAGTGGAAGAAGGTCCGAATAAAACCTCGACGCGCTCCAGTGATTGATTGTCGGTAGTGATAAGATTCTGTAAATGTCCAGCACGATAAATAAGATTGTTCATCCTCACACCATCTATCACCATCGCGATGCGACTTGCTTCGAAGCCCCTTAACACGATACTGCCGCCACCTGCCTGGCTCTTCTGCACATGTACTCCCGCCTGGCTGGATAATAAATCGGCGGTGGTTTGCGCTTGCGCGGATGCAATGCGTGTGGAGTCGATAACGCGCACCTGCTGTGCCACGGTTGCGGCGGATTGTTCGAACCTTGATGCGGATATCACCGTTTCCTGAAGTGTATATCCGCGAGGGATGGTGTCGCGGTTATCGGAATTGTTTTGTGCCCATAATTGTGATGATGGCCATAGGCAAGCCAAAGAAAAGATGAAGATATGCCTCATGATTTTCGATTGTTTGATTAAAAAATTCATAGTCCACGATATCACTTTGAAATATCATGGGATCAAAAACAAACAAATCAGGCCTCTGGAGGTGGTGTGGCAGCAGCTGGATTGAAGGAAGAATATCCTATTAGGAAATTATCGGCATACAGGATTGTTTCTTGCTCGAAAAAATGGATGTCGCCAAAAGCTGGCATCACGAATTTGAAAAACCTGATAACATCAACATGTTTCTGATGTCCTTTGGATTCCGCTCCTAATGATTTACAAAAGGCAAGCACCCCAGCTTCAAAATGATCCTTTACCGCCTGCACATGTACCTGTCCGTTACTTCGGCTTATTTTTTGGATATCATAAAAATCACCTTGGTGTAGAATTTCATCGTCTCCGATTGATATACGGTCGTAATGAGATTCCGAGAAAACGAGTGCCACGCTCGGTTGGTCATTCGCAATAAAGTGCTCATGAAATTGTCGGAAGCCCAGCAACGATTTGGCCATAAAAAACCATCCCCCCGACTGCATGACCAGGGCCATGCATAGGAACAAGGAAGCGGCGATGGTTGATTTTCGCGAAATTGTCACACCCAAATGTAGTCAATACATCCTATCTCCTATCTTCGTGATTGAATTGAAAATCAGGATATGCGTATAGCCGTAGTTGGAGCTACTGGAATGGTTGGCTCTGTGATGCTCAAGGTTTTGGAGGAACGGGCTTTCCCCGTAACGGAATTGATTCCAGTTGCAACCGAAAAGTCGGTTGGCAAGAAGGTGCACTTCAAAGGACAAGAGGTTACAATTTTGGGCATGCAAGAGGCTATTGACCGTAAACCTGCCATTGCTCTTTTTTCGGCAGGAGGCAATACTTCTTTGGAGTGGGCACCCAAGTTTGCGGCAGCAGGCACGGTGGTAATCGATAACTCATCCGCTTGGCGGATGGATCCCGACAAGAAACTGGTGGTACCCGAAATCAATGGCGACATCCTTGGCAAGGACGATCGAATCATCGCCAATCCGAATTGTTCCACCATTCAAATGGTGATGGCACTAGCGCCGTTGCATCAGCGATACAAGATTCAGCGCATCGTGGTATCCACTTACCAATCGGTAACCGGCACAGGGGTGAAAGCATTGGAGCAGCTCGAAGATGAAACTGCGGGCAAGGTTGCCAACATGGTTTACAAATATCCCATCCACCGTAATGTGATTCCGCAATGCGATGCGTTCCTCGACAACGGTTACACGAAGGAGGAGATGAAGCTTGTGCACGAAACCCGAAAGATCCTTCGCAGCGACTCGATACAGGTGACTGCTACGGCTGTTCGTGTTCCCGTAAAAGGTGGACACTCCGAATCGGTGAATGTACAGTTTGAAAAGGCTTTCGAATTGTCGGATGTGTTCAACACTTTGCGCAGCACACCCGGTGTGGTGGTGCTCGATGACATGAACACTTTTTCTTATCCGATGCCGTTGTTCGCCGAAGGCAAAGACGATGTGTTTGTTGGTCGCATCCGCAGGGATGAAAGCATCAGCAACGGACTTAACCTATGGGTGGTGGCCGACAACTTGCGCAAGGGCGCAGCTACAAATGCTGTGCAGATAGCAGAGCGTGTGGCGAAATTTTAAAAGTGCTTTCGTTAAAACACAAAAACCCTTTCAATTGACAATTGACAATTTACAATTGACTACTTGACCTTGCCTAATGACTAGTGACCAATGACCTTTTTTTTATTTCTTCGAACTAAGCGGATTGGCTAAGCCTTCGTACGACTTCAAATCCATCTTGATGGATCCTACCAAGATTTCGGCTTGAGCACGCACAACAATGCGATTCAAATCATCCGTAACCCAAACGGTCATGTCTTCCTCCTCCTTGAAAACCCTTCCTTGCAAAAGCATCGGTCTGAACTTGATGCACCTGAATGT
>JBJTQS010000118.1:0-16164 GCA_046075765.1 Bacteroidota bacterium | reverse complement strand
ATCCATAAACAAATAATAAGCTAAGCTTCATAACCATCAAAATCAAATTAAATCAAAGGCTGTAAGCGTTTTTATGTCGATCAAAGAATTTAGAATAATTTGCGGATTCAGCTTACTGATTATTTGTGGTCTTTTATCTCCAACACAAGAATCAAATGCTCAACCCGCAAAAAGCAACCGATCGGTGGTTTATGTGCGCGACACTGTTTACATCCGCGATACAATTTGGATCAAGGATGGCATACATTACAGTTACAATCCAGAGGCGACGTCCAAAACATCCAAAACTATAAAACGAGCGAGCAAACCAGTAGATGCCGTTTCAGACTTTCAATTCAGGGAATTGGTTGATTCGTTGTACACCTTCGGCATCGATTTCGACCGAGACAGTTTGGCAGAAATCATTATACAAAAAGACCCTACATTCAGCTTAGATTGGAACACAGCAACCGCCCACAACGTAATTGAACTGAAGCAACTTCCTGAACTGATAAAATTTGAATTGCTTCGAGGCAATGAGCAATATAAATACAGTTGGTATGGAGAAATGACCTGGGGCTTCGGGCCCAGATGGGGAAGAATGCACAAAGGCCTAGATACCAATTTGGAAACCGGCGACACACTTTACGCTGCATTCAATGGAATCGTACGGTATGCCGATTATAATTCAGGTGGCTATGGTAACTGTGTAGTGATTCGCCATTTCAATGGCTTGGAAACCATTTATGCCCATATGAGCGCGTTGGATGTAGAGCCGGGTGATCTCATATTTGCCGGTGAGGTGATCGGACTTGGCGGTAACTCAGGTAAAAGTCACGGCCCGCATTTGCACTTTGAAACCCGTTACAAGAGCAATTCATTTGATCCATTGCTGCTTTTAGACAAGAACAATCAAATGGCCTTGTTGAGCCACGAATTTTATTTGGAAAAGAGCAAGCTCTATGTTGATGGCGAGTCGGATCATCTTATTTCCTCAAAATCGAGAAAAGGCGTTGGCAAATCACACACCGTAAAAAAAGGCGAGACACTCTACTCTATCGCAAGAAAATACAAAACCTCTGTTGAGAAACTTGTAAAATTAAACAGGTTAAAAAATAGAAATGCATTGCAGGCAGGTCAAAAAATAAGGGTCAGATAATTTCATTTGAAATGATGTGGAATGCGGATTTTATGCTGATTGAGATAGATTTATTACTTTCAACCCCATAAACAAATAAACCATGGATAGATTTACCGGCATCATCGGAATCATCGCAATACTTGGATTGGCTTATTTGGCCAGCAACAACCGAAAAGCCATCAACCCCAGGGTAATTTTCAGTGGTCTGTTGCTACAGACTGTAATTGCCATATTGGTATTGAAAATCCCACCTGTTACGGCATTTTTCCAGCAGCTGGGACATGGCATGGAGAAAATAGAGGCATTTGCCCGCCAAGGTGTTTCATTTGTTTATGGTGGAGTGGCCGTGCAGCAGTTTGATGGCACCATAGGCAGTTTTGCAAATGGAGGTTTTGTTTTTGCTTTCAATGTAACCGCCACCATTATTTTAGTTTGTGTTTTGGTTGCCATCTTATACCACTTCCGAATCATGCAGCGTGTAGTATCGGCCATTGCCAAGGCAATGAACTTCGTGATGCGTGTTAGCGGTGCTGAGTCGCTCAGCAACGTTGCCAGCGCATTTGTGGGACAAGTGGAAGCACAGGTGATGATCAGGCCTTATTTGTCGGGCATGACCAAAAGTGAACTGTTGGCCAGTATGAGCGGTAGTTTGGCTTGCATTGCAGGTGGTATATTAGTAGTATATGTGAACATGGGAGCGGCAGCCGGATTGGATCTCGCACCAAAACTTATTGCCGCCAGTTTGATGGCTGCCCCTGGCGCCTTGGTGATTTCAAAAATCGTTTTTCCTGAAACTCAAGAAAGTCAGACTATGGGCAATGTGAAGCTGGATGTGAAAAGTCCGTATGTGAATGTGGTGGATGCCGTTTCGCATGGAGCCGCAGACGGATTCAAAATAGCCATGAATGTAATAGCCATGCTGATTGGTTTCATTGCGTTAATAACCATGGTGGACTGGATGCTTTTGAAAGCTGCTCATATTTTCGACCCTACTTTCAACCTTAGTTTGAATTGGATTTTCGGTAAGCTCTTTTACCCGATGGCTTGGGCAATGGGTGTGCCTACTACGGATTTAGCCAGCGTGGCCACATTGTTGGGACAAAAGCTAACCATTAACGAGTTCGTTGCATTCCAAAACCTTGCGAGCAAAAGCGTACCGGTGTTAACCGAGAAAGGCTTGTTGATCGTGTCCATTGCCATTTGCGGCTTCGCCAATTTCGCCAGTGTAGGTATGCAAATTGGAGGTATTGGTGAGTTGGCTCCCGAGCGCAGGACCGATCTCGCTAAACTGGGATTAAAAGCACTCTTCTGCGGCACCTTGGCATCCTACCTCTCAGCAAGCATTGCCGGTATTTTGGTGTAAAAAGAACCAGAGTACAGTAGGTAGTATCAACCAAGTTTATTTCATCAATTAAGGTATTAACCCTAATTGATGAATGAGTTCAAAATAGCCGCCTGATGAAACCAGGGATATGCCTGGACAAAGATTTTAAAAATGGCGCTGGACTCAAGCTGCTTATAATACGGATATCTTCAGAAATCGAACTTGTACTATCCAAAAACCTGAATATACTTTCAGCTTTGTTTTTTCGATACATCTGCTCGAAAATGCCATTGCCTAAATGGTTGCGATACTTGAAAATATCGAGCAACAACAAATCGTAAGCGCGATGCCGTTCTAATGCAACCTCTTTATGAGGATGTAAGTCATTTTTAATATTAGCGATTATCTTGGCCGCATTTCTTTGGGCATTTTTGAATGAATACCCCGTAGATGCCTTCACCCAACCGCCAGCTGTACCTATGTAGGTGTGGTTATTGCTATGCGACTTGTTGAAGTCGAATGCCGTCATAGGTATCACACCGTATTCGGTTTCGGAAATAACATAGTTTTTCACGCCACAAATCTTCTCCATGTATTCGCGCAAGCACTTTTCGTACTCGTGCATCTCCAATAGTTCAGGAGTAAATAAGGTAAACTCCACTAAAGCACGACGGGCATCAAAAGGCAATACATAAGTGAAGCAGGTGGTGTTTTTGTAAGGCACTCTAAAATCCATCATCGTAAAACGGTCGGCATCGAAAACATCCACCTCCGTTTCCACAAACCAACCCAAAAAGTGCTGTGAAACTGCAGGCACATCAGTGGCATTTTGAAGATATCCCGATGGCATCCTACTGTCGAAAATATGACAGGCTGTGTAATTTGAACCATCAGAACAATGAACCTGCATAGCATCCCCGCTTTTGACATCAACCACACCACCCAATTTCCATTCAATGGATGGGCATTTTTCCAAGATTGTTCGAGCGTGGTTATAGAAGTCGATACCGCGAACCATTTTATAACAGTAAGAACCCATATCCAGGGAGACATCGCCACCAGGAAAACTCACCTTCCCATTTTTCCAAATCCGCTTTGCAATGGTATCCCAGCTTCCAATTCCCTCTTCCCAAAAGCACCAGGTTCGGTCGTTAGTTCGCTTCTCATCCGAATCCAGCAACAAGACACGCTTGTCGTTGAAAAACGGCTCTTGAGCCATTTGCATGGCCAAATGCAAACCAGCCGCGCCAGCACCAATGATGATATAATCGTATGTTAATTGTGAAGTCATTGTTGGTTGAACGGTTACAAATATATCCCTTGCCCGCTTAACAAGCGCCATTCAGGTCGTTTTCACTAATTTGGAGGCATGTACACCATGTCGTTTTGGGAAAAGGAATCGGTTTTAGACCGTATTGATGTGCTGATAGTAGGCAGTGGCATTGTTGGACTTTCCAGCGCAATTGCCTTGAAACGAAATAATCCGAAATTGCGCGTGGTAGTTGCCGATCGCGGTTTCCTCCCTTACGGAGCCAGTACGCGGAACGCGGGTTTTGCCTGTTTTGGAAGCGTTTCGGAACTATTGGATGATTTATCTCGCGAAAGCGAAGAGGAGGTCGCCTCCAGGGTTGCCAGGCGCTGGAAAGGACTTCAAAAGCTTCGGACCCTGCTGGGTGACGAAGCCATCGGTTTTGAAAAAAACGGAGGATTTGAACTTTTTACTGCCAGCGACCGATTGGTTTTTGAACAATGTATGGAGTCGCTTCCGCGGATGAACCGCATGATGCAGGAGATCACCGGACAAAAGGAAATCTATTCGCTGCAAAACGAAAACATCTCTCGTTTCGGATTCCAACAAGTGGAATCGTTGATTGCAAATACAGAGGAAGGTCAGATTCATACGGGCAATATGATGCTTGCATTGATGCGCAAGGCATCTGCTGAAGGTGTAATCACTTTGAATGGTATCGATATTGAACGATTGGAAGACCATCCCAACCATACAGAAGCAATATGCGCAAACGGTCTTCGCATCAAAGCAAGAAAAACCTTAGTAGCCACGAATGGATTCGCCAAAAAATTATTGCCCGAATTGGAAGTGGAGCCTGCGCGTGCGCAGGTGCTCATCACCTCACCATTAGAGAAACTTCCGTTCAAAGGAATTTTCCATTACGACCTGGGCTACTACTATTTCAGAAACATCGGGGACCGCATTCTTTTTGGAGGCGGCCGCAACCTAGCATTTGAAGAAGAGCATACCACAACTTTCGGCTTGACTGAAACCATACAAAACCGGCTGGATGAGCTTTTGCAAACCGTTATCATCCCCGGAACTCCTTATGAAGTCGAGATGCGATGGAGCGGCATCATGGGTATGGGCGGCTCCAAATCGCCTATCATCAAAAAAACAGGACACAATACCTACTGCGCCGTTCGCATGGGTGGTATGGGAATAGCGATTGGGGCTTTGGTGGGAGAGGAAACAGCGAGGATGATTGACGACTTGCCCTGAGCCTGTCCGATAGCTATCGGACGAAGGGTTGACGATTGATGATGTAAGATATACGATGTACGATTTTTGTTTTAGAAAAACTGCATTTCAAATCCGTTTTCGAGCAGATCGCCGAGGAAGGAGGGATATGATTTATCGATGCCGTTGACGTAATCCAACTGAACATATTCTGTTTTCAGAGACATCAAACAAAAAGCCATGATGATACGATGGTCGTCGAATGTTTTAATGAGACGGGTTGTTGGAGCTGGGCCGCGGCCGGGATAAACCTTGAACTTGGACCCGCCACAGAAATCGGTTTTCACATTCAAATCATACAACCCCCTTTGTAAAGCAAGCGCACGGTCACACTCCTTCAAACGAAGGTTTTTCAATCCCGTTAGATCCGCTGTTATGTTCAAAGCGCCGCAAGCAACAGCAATGGCTGGAGCCAAATCAGGACAGGAAGTGAAATCCTCCAGAAAATAATCAGACTGCTGCTCGCCCGTTCCGGTTATGTGAAGACCATTTGCATCGAACTTGCTTGAAACACCTAGTTTGCTCATCATGTCGATGATCACTTTATCGCCCTGCAATGAATCTTCACGCAAACCATCCAAAAAAAACGAAGATCCCGGTTGCATGGCTGCTGCCTGGAACCAATAGGAGGCGGCTGACCAATCAGCTTCTACATAAAAATCTTTCGGTTGGTACACGCCTTCCGCAACAGCCACTCCATAAGGAGAGACCTCAACTCTCGCACCATAATGGAACATTACATCTGCCGTCATTTGTATATACGGATACGAGAGTACTTGTCCGGAAAACTCTAACACTAGTCCGCCCTCAAGATAAGGTCCAATCATCATCAGCGCACTAATGAATTGGCTACTGGTATCTGCAGGAATCACCAAACTACCCCCATACATCTTACCGCTACCTGTTCTTATCGGGAATCGTCCCGTTTCCTCCACGTAAGTGACATCCGCGCCAAGCGCATTTAACGCATCTACCAAGCCACTGATGGGACGAGATCGAAGACCGTCTGAAGCATCCAAAATCACATCCCTACCCTGCAAGCATAGGGCAGCCAACATGAATCTTGATGTGGTGCCACCGTTACCCAAATCCAAAGTGTCATTCGTTTCAGCAATCAAGCGCAGCATGTCCATGGTATCGTCTGCATCGGAAAGGTTATCGATACGACTGTTAAGACCACCAATCAAGCGAATTGCCAAGGCACGATTGCTAATGCTTTTGGATGCTGGCAATGGAATGCTAACATTCGTTAATGGCTCGCCCGTATAAACGATTCTTGTTGCCATTAGAAGTCGTTGAAATAAATGAATGACTCGAGAAATAGTTCATCGGACAACTCCGTGCAAAACTTGGGCGATCCTATTTGTTCCAACAAAACAGATGCAATATCATGACCGTCCGACTTCTTATCCTTGCGCATCGCGGCAAGCAAGAAGGAGAAAGACTCCGGATTGATTTTGATTTGATGGAAGTGCGACTTGTATAACATCTTCAAATGCTCTACAACGCGAATATCCAAGCCCAACACTTTTTGTGACACAAATGCCTCGCACACCAAACCGATTGCAACAGCCTGACCGTGTGTGATAATCCTGTCACCATGCTTAAAAGACCAGGCCTCCAATGCATGCGCCACGGTGTGTCCGAAATTGAGATGCTTGCGCAAACCCATTTCCAAAGGATCCTGTTTTACAATATCGGCCTTGACGGAAATGGATTTTGTGATCCAATTCAATGTTTTATGAGCCGATCTTTGCTCGTAAGCAAATAAGTTTGTTTCGCTCATGATTTGATGCCACAGATCTGCATCGCCGATCAAGGCATGTTTCCAAGTCTCCACCAAACCCTCATTCCAATCTTTTTGAGAAAGTGTTTTAAGAAAACCTGGATGAACTATGGTTTGAGTAGGAGGATAAAATGTGCCTAACATATTTTTGTATCCATGCAAATCAACACCGGTCTTTCCTCCTATGGCGGCGTCGGTCATGGCCAACAGCGAAGTGGGCACATTGATGTAACGAATGCCCCGCATGAATACGGAAGCCACCATACCACCTAAATCTGAAACAATACCACCACCGAGATTCACCAATAATGTTTGACGGGTTGATTTATGATCCAACATCAATTTTGCAACGCGCTCTACCGTTGCCAATTTCTTGGATGGTTCACCCGAGGCAACAACTATTGGATGATATGAAACTCCTTGAAGTTCGAATAAACGGTTGTAGCAATGATGATGGGTGTGTTCGTCAACCAAAACGAGATACGGTCCATGCGGGACAGTCTCCTTGATGAAAACATCCCTAAGCGCCGTAGCCAAGCTTTGCGAAACCACCACCTCGTGGATGCCTGCATCTATGCGAATAATGTCTTCCATTGTGCTTTCACAAAGGTAGTCAACGACCTTCGGCAATCCCTATCTTTGCGCCGTAAAATCCGATAGTTTTTGCCTGATCAACCCCATGGATAACAATACCAAACCCCTTGATTTAGATAACATTGAGGTTGCTTTCAAGGGCAAAACTGATGGCGAGTTGAAAAAAGCATATTGGCTTTTCAAGGCCATTGCCTTTCCAAGTTTGGTAAAGGCCTCCCCTGCCCTTTTACGCATTGCCATGGCAGTACGCTTTCCTGTTGTTCCCATAGTAAGGGCAACCATCTTCAAGCACTTTTGCGGTGGCGAGAACATTCATGATTGCAATGAAACCGTTAAAAAACTATGGCAACAACGCATAGGCAGTATCCTCGACTATTCCGTTGAAGGTGAGGAAAACGAAGGCAACTTCGATAAAACTACCGAAGAGATTTGCGCCACTGTTGAGCGTGCACAGGGTGATCCTTCAATTCCGTTTTGTGTTTTCAAAGTGACTGGTATTTCCCGTTTCGCCCTTTTGGAAAAGGTGAGTTCTGGAGCAACTTTAAGTACGGATGAGAATGATGAATACAGCAAGGTTCGCGAGCGGATTGGTAAAATATGCGGATTGGCAGCCAAGAATCGTGTGCGCTTGTTCATAGATGCTGAAGAATCCTGGATTCAACCCGCCATTGATGGACTTGCAGATGACATGATGGCGCTACACAATAAGGAGCATGTGATTGTTTACAATACCATACAACTTTACCGTACCGACCGATTGACTTTTTTGAAAAAATCTCATGAGCGTGGCCAAACCATGGGTTATAAAAATGGTTTCAAATTGGTTCGTGGTGCCTATATGGAAAAAGAGCGTGCGCGTGCTGTTGAAATGGGATACCCGTCACCAATTCAGCCCGACCGCGAGCATTGTAATCGCGATTATGATGATGCACTTCGTTTTTGCATAGAGCACATTGACAGTATTGCCATTTGCGCCGGAACACACAACGAAAACAGCTCACGGTTGTTGACTACCCTGATGCGCGAACACCAAATACCAAACGATCACCCATCGATTTGGTTCTCACAGCTACTTGGCATGAGCGATCATTTATCGGGCAACCTGGCAAACAGCGGATACATGGTGGCAAAATATGTTCCTTACGGACCTGTAAAATCCGTTTTACCTTATTTGATCAGAAGGGCACAAGAGAATACATCCATCGCCGGACAAACCGGTCGAGAACTATCGATGATCATGCGGGAGCTGAAGCGCCGCAGGAACATCAAAGGGTAAACAATCAATAAATACGAGAAGCCATCAGCAGATTCAAATCGCGGTATGGCAATTTGCAAAAGTCGCTGACAAACTTGTTGGTGACGGTTCCTTTGTAAAGATAGATACCACTGCGTACGGTCTTGTGAGACCAGAGGAATTCATCCATGCCACCTTCTTCGCCGATACTCATGAGTACCGGAGTGAAGATGTTACTGAGTGCACAGGAGGCGGTTCGTGCTACGCGCGATGCGATGTTTGGAACGCAGTAGTGAATAACGCCATACTTGCGGAAAACAGGATTGGTATGATTGGTGACTTCCGAAGTTTCGAAACAACCTCCTTGATCGATGGAAACATCGATGATTACCGAACCGGCACGCATCTCGCTGACCATTTCTTCGGTTACGATCACAGGGGTCCTACCATCGCGAGCATGCACGGCACCAATGACCACATCGGCAGAACGAAGTGCCTCGGCAAGGAAAGAAGGAACGATGGTTGAAGTATATAGTTTTTGGCCCAAATGGCGTTGGGTCTTTCTAAGCTTCGAAAGATCATTGTCGAACACCTTAACTTGTGCGCCTAGCCCCATGGCCGTGCGTGCAGCATGTTCGCCAACAGAACCTGCACCTATGATTACCACTTGCGTGGGAGGAATACCGGTGACACCACCGAGCAGCTCTCCCCTACCCGACATGGTGTTGCTGAGATATTCGGCAGCGATGAGGATGGCAGTGCCGCCAACTATTTCGCTCATAGCTTGAATGACTGGCAATACTGCCGTTTCGTCTCGCATATATTCATAAGCCAATGCGGTAATCTGCTTGGCTTTCATCCGAGGAATGAAATCCTTGGGCTGCATGGCCACTTGAAGAATGGAAAAAAGTGTTTGCTTATCCTGCAGCAATTCCAATTCCGATTCGGATGGTGGAGCTACCTTCATGATGATACTGCTGTTGCGATACACTTCAGCTGCAGAGGAGGCGATCATGGCGCCTGCTTCACTGTAATCATTATCGGTGAAGTTGGCGTTTTTGCCGGCGTTGCTCTCTATGGTAACGTCATGCCCATTGCTCACAAGCAAGGAAACCGACTCTGGCACGAGCGATATGCGATTTTCCTGGAAAGAAGTTTCGCGAGGGATGCCAATGGAAAGTCGCTTGCTTCCCGTTTTCACAGGAACCATGCTTTCCTGCGGTTGGAGGAGCCCTTCACGGGCCAAGTTTGAAAGATTAGGATCGTTTTTTGGACGGCTCATACCGATAAGGTGATGTTTCGCTCTTGATTGTTGACTGTGATTGTTATTCTGGCCGCATCTTCGGGCATCAAACGAGAAGCCTTTTCAGGCCATTCGATGAAGCAATAGTGACCACTACAAAGATAGTCCTCGATTCCGAAATCCAAAGCCTCAGACTCCTTTTCGAGTCGATACAGGTCGAAATGATAAACGGGCTCACCGTGACCGTCCATATATTCGTTAACCAAGGTGAAAGTGGGACTATTTACCGTGTCCGTAACACCCAAAGCGGAGCAAAGGGATTTGATGAGTGTGGTTTTACCTGCTCCCATTTCACCAACCAGCAGAAACACACGATTGTTGGGAAGTAGAGCAATCATATCAGCTGCAGCAGCTGGCAAGTCTGCCAAAGAAGAACACTGGTATGACTTCACTTCGGTGCTTACTTGTTGGTCAAGGTTATGCATGGGATGATCATCTCTTCCAAGGAAATCCCGCCATGCTGGAAGGTGTTTCGATAGAACTTCACATAGTGATTGTAATTGTTGGGATAAGCGAAGAAGCGGTCTTGCTTGGCGAACACAAAAGTGGTACTCAAATTGGTTCGTGGAAGCATGGCATCAATCGGATTTTTCACTTCAAAAACATCACGCTTCTCGTAGGTAAGACTCTTGCCTTGCTTGTAACGCAGGTTGGAGTTGGTATTACGATCGCCCACGAGTTTGGATGGCTCCTTAACGCGAATGGTGCCATGGTCGGTGCTGATTACCAATTTCACTTTTCGAGAGGCGATTTTCCTCAATATCTCAAGTAATGGCGAATGCTCGAACCATGACAAAGTAAGCGACCTGTAGGCAGATTCGTCGTCTGCTAGTTCACGGATCACTTGCATATCGGTTCGCGCATGCGAAAGCATGTCAACGAAATTGTAAACGATAACATTGAACCTGTTTTGAAATAGGTTGGATATGTTATCCGCTAGTTCCTTACCCGCTTCGAACTTGGTGATCTTATTATAAGAAAACTTGTATTGCTTACCGAGTCGCTGCAACTGGTCGGCCATAAACTCCTCCTCATGCATATTCTTACCCTCCTCATCTTCATCGTTCACCCACAATTTCGGAAAACGCTTCTCGATATCAGAGGGCATCATGCCGGCGAAGATGGCATTACGGCTGTATTGGGTAGCCGTTGGAAGAATGCTATAGTAGGCATCTTCTTCTACCACCCGATACAACTCCGACAGCACGGGGGCAATCACTTTCCACTGGTCGAATCGAAGGTTATCGATGAGTATGAAAAAGACTGGGTCCTGGGTTGACTCCACCACAGGAAGGATTTTCTTCCTGAAAAGCGTGTGCGACATCACCGGCGACTTATCGTCGTTCTTGAGCCAATCCACATAATGTTGTTCTATGAATTTGCCAAATTGCAAGTTGGCTTCATCCTTTTGCATGGTGATGATGTCATACATCCCGGAATCACCGGAACCACCAAGCTCCAATTCCCAATAAACCAATTTGCGGTATATATCAACCCATTCAGCATGGCTTAGTCGGTCGTTAAGCCGCATGCTAATGTTTCGAAACTCCTGTTGGTAGGAAGATGTGGTTTTCTCGCCCACCAACCTACGAGTATCCAGATTTTTCTTGATACAAAGTAGGATTTGATTTGGGTTTACGGGCTTGATAAGGTAATCGGCTATTTTGGAGCCGATGGCATCCTCCATGATATGCTCTTCCTCGCTGCGGGTGATCATGATCACAGGAACCGAGGCGTTCTGGTTTTTGATGCGCACCAAGGTTTCCAAGCCGGAAAGTCCAGGCATGTTCTCATCCAAAAAAACAATGTCGTAAGGCTTTTTGGAGAACATATCGATGGCATCCTGGCCATTTGTAGTGGTTTCGACTGTAAAACCCTTCTCCTCCAAAAAAAGCACGTGTGGTTTCAGCAGTTCGATTTCGTCGTCTGCCCAAAGTATTATCGGCTTATCCATTAAAAAAACTAATTTTACGATTCATAAAGCTTTTAAAGTTACACATTATATCGGATACCATCCCTCGTCTATTGCATTGAAGCGAAAAAAAATAATCAACGACCCTGTTTATGGTTTCATAACCATACCGTTCGACACTGTCCAACGCATCATTGATCACCCTTGGTTTCAGCGGCTGACTCGCATTCGTCAGCTTGGGCTTACAAGCCTTGTGTATCCGGGGGCATTGCACACCCGTTTCCACCATGCCTTGGGTGCCATGTATTTAATGACCACAGCCATTGACACACTGAGGTCAAAAGGCCATGAAATTACTGAGGAGGAAGCCGAGGCAGCCACCATCGCAATTCTGCTACACGACATAGGGCATGGGCCTTTCTCCCATGCTTTAGAAAACCTTTTGGTGCATGTGGATCACGAATACCTCTCGGACCTATTCATGCAAAGGCTGAACCAGGAATTCCAAGGAAAATTAACAGAAGCCATTCGCATATTCAATGACGAGCACCCGAAAAGATTTCTGCATCAGCTGGTATCAAGCCAGCTCGATGTTGACCGGTTGGATTATCTGAATCGCGACAGTTTTTTCACAGGCGTTTCAGAAGGGGTAATCAGCAGTGAGCGAATCATCAAAATGCTGGTGGTGGTGGAAGGCAATTTGGTAGTGGAGGAAAAGGGGCTTTACTCGGTAGGAAAGTTCATCATTGCTCGCAGGCTGATGTATTGGCAGGTTTATCTACATAAAACCACCCTTGCCGCGGAGCACATGCTCATTTCCATAATCAAACGGGCACGAGAACTTTGCCAAAATGGGAAGCAATTGTTCGGTTCGGACCCGCTGTTGGATTTCCTTTCGAACGACTATGGAGAAAAGGACTTCGAATCCCGTCCCGAATTATTGGATTTGTTTGCCTCCTTGGATGATTTTGATTTTTTGTCGGCTGTAAAAGCCTGGGCTAACCATTCTGACAAAACACTTTCTGTTTTATGCAAAAGCCTGATTGATAGGCGATTATTTAAGATATCCATTTCCAAGTCATCACCAGAGTCCCAACAAATCGAATCAACCAAACAAAAGGTCAGTGCTCATTTTGGAGTGGAGCCAAATCTTGCAGAATACTTGGTGTTGAGCGGTAAAGTTTGGAATAGCGCCTACAAGGTGAATGAGAACAACATCAACATCCTTTTCAAGGATGGTCGGTTAACGGATATCGCCGAAGCCTCGGATAACTTGAATATTTCCTCATTGTCGAGCACAGTTACCAAGTATTTTCTGGCATCACCATATCTAGGTTCATAAATTGGAAACAACCTCTTAGTGGAGGCTTGGTTATTTCATAAATTTGCCCTTAATTACAATCCGTTACCAAAGGGCCATGGAATTTTCTGCTAAACAAATCGGTGAACTTCTTCAAGGTGTGGTGGAAGGTGATGCCCAGGTTAAGGTTTCTACGCTTTCACGCATCGAAGACGGACAGCCAGGATCATTATCTTTTTTGGCAAATCCCAAATACACGGATTTCATTTACACCACAGGGGCTTCTGTTGTGATAGTGGGAAAGGACTTTGCCTCTGAACGGGCGGTTTCGTGTACGCTGATTCGTGTGCCTGATGCTTACGCCGCTTTCGCGAGACTTCTGGAGCTATATAACCAAATTGTTCGCGACAAGAAGGGGATTGAACCGGGATCCTATATTTCCGAAACAGCCACCGTAGGTGAGGATGTTTATGTGGGGGCCTCTGCTTACATCGGCAAAGGAGCTAAAATCGGCAAAGGAGCCAAGATATATCCTCAGGTTTATGTTGGCGACAATGTTCAGATAGGCGAAAACACCACCTTGTTTCCAGGAGTCAAAATCTATTCTGATTGTGCAATAGGTTCTCATTGCACATTACACTCGAATGTAGTTATTGGAGCAGATGGGTTCGGTTTTGCACCATCCACCGACAATTACAAGAAAGTGCCTCAAATTGGCAATGTAATCATCGAAGACCACGTTGAAATTGGTGCAGGAACTACTATAGATCGAGCTACATTGGGCTCCACCATCATCCGTAAGGGAGTAAAAATCGACAATCTCATTCAGATTGCCCACAATGTTGAGATAGGCGAGAATACCGTGATCGCTGCCCAAACTGGCGTTGCTGGCTCCACCAAGATTGGCAAGAATTGCATGATTGGTGGGCAGGTTGGAATTGTCGGGCATATATCCATTGCTGATGGGACGAAGATTGCCGCTCAGTCGGGTGTTGGAGCAGATGTAAAAGAGCCAGGAGCCATTCTTCAAGGCTCACCTGCATTTGCCATTGGGGATTACAGAAGGACTTACGTTGTATTCAAAAAACTTCCTGAACTCGACAAGCGATTGTTGGATTTGGAAAAGAAAGCGGCCCAGGAAAACAATTGAAATTAAATTATTGATGATTCGACAAACAACCATTAAGACTGCAGTTACTGTTTCGGGTGTTGGCTTGCATACAGGGGCCAAAGTCAACCTCACTTTCAAACCCGCAGCCGAAAACCACGGTTACAAATTTTGCAGGACCGATATTGCCGGGCAACCTGTTATAAACGCTGACGCGGATAATGTGACAGACACTTCGCGAGGAACAACTCTGGAGCAAAACGGTGCCAAAGTAAGCACCACCGAACACGCGTTAGCGGCATTGGTTGGATGTGAGATTGACAATGTATTGATTGAAGTAGACGGGCCCGAGGTACCCATCATGGATGGAAGTTCTAAGCCGTTTGTAGATGCCTTACTCAAAGCCGGTATAGAAACCCAATCTGCAGAGCGTATTTATTATGAGCTGAAGGAAAACCTCACTTACGAAGAACCTGCGCGTAAAGTTGAAATGTTGGCGGTTCCAAGTGAAGATTATCGCATCACCGTGATGGTTGATTATAATTCTCCCGTACTGGGAACACAACACGCACAGATCCACAAGATTTCCGAATTCAAGGAAGAAGTTGCGCCCTGTCGCACCTTCTGCTTTTTACACGAACTCGAAATGCTCGTTAAGCATAATCTCATCAAAGGTGGAGATTTGGATAACGCCATTGTTGTTGTTGACAGACCTGTATCGCAGCAGAAGCTGGACGAATTAGCAGCCTTATTCAACAAGCCCCAGGTAGAGATCAAGGAAAAAGGCATATTGAACAACGTACAATTGCATTTTCAAAACGAACCAGCCCGTCATAAGCTATTGGATATCGTAGGTGACCTTGCTCTGGTTGGGATGCCCGTTAAAGCGCACATCTTGGCTGCGAGGCCAGGTCATGCTGCCAATGTGGCTTTTGCAAAAAAAATAAAGGAGTTAATTAAACGCGACAAGGGCAAAGGGTCTTCCCCCAGTTTCAATCTGAATGCCCCTCCCCTTTTCGACATCAACCGTATTGCATCCTATCTGCCACACCGATATCCCTTTTTGTTAATTGATAAGATCATTCACTTGACTGAGACTCGCGTTACAGGAGTGAAAAATGTTACCATGAACGAATGGTTTTTCCAAGGGCACTTTCCTGGAAACCCTGTGATGCCTGGTGTATTGATGATAGAAGCCATGGCTCAAACGGGAGGAATCTTGGTTTTGAACACAGTTCAAGATCCTGAAAACTATTGGACCTACTTCCTGAAAGTTGATCAAACCCGCTTCAAGCAGAAAGTAAGTCCTGGCGACACGCTTGTATTCGACTTAGAGCTTGCAGCGCCCATTCGCCGAGGTATCTGCCACATGGTTGGAAAAGCATATGTGGGCGACAAGGTTGTGATGGAGTCCGAGATGATGGCACAGATAGTAAAGAAAAGCTGATATGATATCTCCACTATCAAATATACATCCCAACGCAAAGATCGGTACCGGTGTAACAGTTGAGGCATTTACCTCCGTTTACGGCGATGTTGTAATTGGCGACAACTCATGGATTGGTCCGAACGTAACAATTTTCGATGGTGCAAGAATCGGCGCTGGCGTTAGGATATTTCCTGGAGCCGTAATATCTGCTATTCCGCAGGATTTGAAATTCGCCGGAGAGCAAACTACTGCTGAAATTGGCGACAACACCGTTATTCGGGAAATGGTTACGGTTAATCGTGGCACTTCTGCACTGGGTAAAACCGTGGTTGGAAGCAATTGCCTGCTGATGGCTTATGTTCATATTGCCCACGATTGCATATTGGGAAACCATGTGATTTTAGCTAACTCCGTTAATCTTGCCGGGCATGTAACTATAGACGATTGGGCCATTTTGGAAGGCTATGTTGGCGTGTCTCAATTTGTGCGAATAGGCGCCCACTCATTCATTGCAGGTCAGACCG
>JBJTQS010000117.1:0-5629 GCA_046075765.1 Bacteroidota bacterium | reverse complement strand
TGTAATCGGCTAAAAGGTGTCTATGTCGGCCGTTACGTACCTGAAAAGTGAAGGCTCTACCTCAGTAGTCAATCTTCTGAAACCCCAAGGAGGTCCTTCTACCGGGCTCACCACACTTGAAAAATGTTTGTCTAGAGGAGTGTTTTCTGTTGTTTGAAAAACAATAGTATCGGCGCCAATCATTCTTGCGTAAAGCTTGAGCCTATTAAAAACCTGCCCAAACGACTCCCCGTTCAGTATGATATCGCCCACAAACAAAAAACCATCTGTTTTAACCCACAAAACCGCTTTGCCAAAATTTAAAATATAGCTACCCGTCACATCCATCTTATATTTCACAAAAGGTTTAGATCGTTCAACGCCTCCATGCACATCATCGATCACAGAAGATTTCACCGATGTGTTAACAGCCTTGAAAAATGCATTGACCATAGACTTGTATGGATTGTATATAAAGTTGAATGCAGGGATTTTCTTAGCAACCTTAGCAAAAGGTAATGTAAACAACCTCAATCGATACTCTCTCAACTTACCAGGAAACTCCCACTGGAGTTTTTTTGAAAACCCGGGGTAAGAATTATAATTGGGAAATCCGAAAACAAATGCAATTCCGTTGATTTTGCAAAGCTCATAAGTAAGCTCTGCCAATTTGGTGAAAAGCCCCTTGCCTATATGGCTTTTATGAGTCATGGTATCACCGGACTGAGCAGCGGCAATGACCTTATCACCCAGAATCATCTGACAGAAAAAAACGCCGTAAAAAGCGGCAGGCTCGCCATTTTCCGAATAAGCTATGTAGCCAAGGTTAGGAATGCCATCAAAGGCAACCGTATAGTTTTTGAGTTTGTAATACTCTATGGAGGTGGTTATCCCAAATGCGCTTCGGGAAATCAAAACAAGATCCTTATAGTGTGATTCAGTAAGCCTGAAAATCTGATATCCGTTCCAACTTACCGTATGTCCTGATTGGAACATCATCACATCTCAACATCAGCCATTTTTCCCACCTTAATCAAACCAACAAACTCATCAAAAAGATAACGGGAGTCATCAGGACCTGGAGCTGATTCAGGATGATACTGTACTGAGAATGCTTTTTTGCTTTTTACGCGGATACCTTCCACAGAATGGTCGTTCAGATTCACATGTGTGATTTCAACGACATCTGATTTATCAGCATCTTTCAAGCCGATGGAAAACCCATGGTTTTGAGAAGTAACCTCTGAATGACCGGTGACCATATTCTTAACCGGGTGGTTGATGCCACGGTGACCATTGAACATTTTAAAAGTGGAGATACCACAAGCTTCAGCAATCAATTGATGGCCCAAGCAAATTCCAAATACAGGCTTATCGTGAGCGATGATATCCTTCACGATCTGCACGACATGAGGCATTACAGCGGGATCACCAGGACCGTTCGAAACCAAGAATCCGTCAGGCTCCCAAGCATTCATCTCTTCAAACGAAGTATTATATGGAAAAACCTTCACATAACAGTTCCTGTCGGATAGACAACGAAGCGTATTGGTTTTAACACCCTCATCCAAAACAGCAACTTTAAACTTCGCATCGGGATTACCGAAGTAATAAGGCTCTTTAGTGGAAACCGTGGAGGAAAGTTCCAAACCTTCCATGGATGGCACACTGGATAAAGCCTTTTTCAGTGCATCAACGTCAAGCGTCTCCGAACTGATAATACCGTTCATCGCACCTTTGTTTCGAATGTGTCTAACCAGAGCACGCGTATCGATTTCACAAATTGCTACCATGTTCTGCTCGATAAAGTAATCTGTGAGCGAAGCGTCTGCCTGTTTACGGGAATGGTGTTGCGAAAAATTTCGGCAAATCAAACCTGAAATTTTGATGCTATTGGATTCCGACTCGTCATCCTTTATACCATAGTTACCGATATGGACATTCGTAGCCAAGAGCAACTGCCCTTTGTATGATGGATCGGTAAAAACCTCCTGATAACCGGTCATGCCGGTATTAAAGCATATCTCTCCTGTGGCTGTACCGACTTTTCCAGCCGACTTACCATAAAAGACTGTACCATCCTGCAGGACCAGTACGGCGGGCGATTTCGGAGTGTATTTCATTGGTTAGGGGTTATGCAAAGTAATGTATTTAGCCGATTTGATAGGGTGTTTTGCCCCATGAAGTTGTCCACACCCGTTGAAAACAAAAAAGGGACAGGGTAAAACCCCGTCCCTTTATCGTGTAAAGCCATTTTAAAGCCCTTATTCAGCAGATGTGCTTTCGGCCGAAGTATCGCCAACTTTATCTGCCTCAGTCTTTTTAGCGCGACCGCGACGAGTGGTTTTAGCTTTTTTGGCACCACCCTTGGGCTCCTTAATCATGAGTTCGTTGTAATCAACCAACTCCATCATGCACATTTCGGCAGCATCACCCAAACGGTTTCCTGTTTTGATGATACGAGTATAGCCTCCTGGACGATCGCCGATTTTTCCAGCGATATCACGGAATAGCTCAGCTACTGCTTCTTTGTTCTGAAGCAAGCTAAACACCATACGACGTGAGTGTGTTGAATCGCTTTTGGATTTGGTAATAAGCGGCTCCACATACTTGCGCAAAGCTTTCGCCTTGGCAACAGTGGTGTTGATTCGCTTGTTAAGGATGAGTGACGAAGCCATGTTGGAAAGTAACGCCTCCCTATGGCTGGAGGTACGACCCAAATGGTTGATCTTTTTTCCGTGACGCATTTTCTATAGTTTCTTGGTTGTGGACCGCCAATGGCGGATAAATGTTATCAGTCTTTGTCTAATTTGTATTTGGCAAGGTTCATTCCGAAGTTCAGATTCTTGCTCTTCACCAGGTCTTCCAATTCAGTAAGCGACTTACGTCCGAAGTTGCGGAACTTCAAAAGGTCGTTTTTGGAGTAGGAAACCAAGTCACCCAATGTTTCAACATCGGCAGCTTTCAGACAGTTGAGGGCACGCACGGAAAGATCCATGTCAACCAACTTCGTCTTGAGCAATTGACGCATGTGCAAAGAAGATTCGTCAAACTCTTCGGTTGGAGTCTTTGGCTTGCTCTCCAATGTGATTTTCTCGTCAGAGAAAAGCATGAAGTGATGAATCAGGATTTCGGCAGCTTCACGCAATGCATCCTTGGGAGCGATCGAACCATCTGTAGCGATTTCAAGAACCAGCTTTTCGTAATCGGTCTTCTGCTCTACGCGATAGTTTTCTACATTGTAGCGAACGTTACGGATAGGTGTGAAAATGGAATCTATTGCGATTGTCCCTACAGGATACGCGTTGGATTTATTCTCTTCAGAAGGAACATAACCACGACCCTTGTCGATAGTGATATCGATTTGGAATTTAACGCTCGACTCCATGTTGCAGATAACCAACTCAGGGTTGAGTACCTGGAAAGCAGAAGTGTGCTTAGCGATGTCTCCGGCTACAAATTGGTTCTTACCGTTGATGGTCACATGAACCTTTTCAGAGTCGGTTGACTCTATTTGCCTTTTGAAACGAACTTGTTTGAGGTTTAGGATGATTTCGGTGACATCTTCCACCACACCTTTGATAGTGGAAAATTCATGATCAACACCGGAAATACGAATGGTGGTGATGGCATATCCTTCTAGCGAGGACAACAAGATCCTGCGAAGGGCATTGCCGATGGTGATTCCATAACCAGGTTCCAAGGGACGGAACTCGAAAGTGCCAAGCTGCTCGGTTGATGTGAGCATGATTACCTTGTCCGGTTTTTGAAATGCGAGTATGGCCATGTTTATGATTTTGTTTTGGGAGTTTATGAGGGTTAGTTTCCGCCGTTCAACAGCGGCAAGATTACTTAGAGTATAATTCGACGATCAACTGTTCCTTGATGGTCTCAGGAAGTTCTGTGCGATCAGGGGCATTGATAAACTTACCCTCCATCTTGGTCTCGTCCCATTCCAACCATGGGTAGCGACTGGCGCGGCCACGCAAAGAATCGTTGATTACTTGAGATGATTTGGAACGCTCACGAACGCCTACCATATCACCAGCCCTCAATGTGAAGGATGAGATATTAACCACCTTACCATTGACAGTGATATGACGGTGTGACACCAACTGCCTGGCGGCTGAACGTGTAGGTGCTATGCCCATACGGAACACCACATTGTCCAAACGAGACTCAATCAGTTGAAGGAGGTTTTCACCGGTGATACCTTCTTTACGTGATGCACGATCGAAAGTCTTAGCGAACTGACGCTCCAAAATTCCGTAGGTGTACTTCACCTTTTGCTTCTCGCGAAGCTGGGTGGCGTATTCCGACATTTTGGAACGCTTCTTTGATTGCCCGTGTTGTCCGGGAGGATAATTGCGCTTTTCAAAGTTCTTATCAGGTCCGAATATTGGTTCTCTGAACTTTCGTGCGATTTTGGTTTTGGGTCCTATGTACCTAGCCATGAATGGTTGTTGTTTTTCTGTTAAATTGACTTAAGTGTTAGATCCTTCTGCGTTTAGGCGGACGGCATCCGTTGTGTGGAATCGGAGTGATATCCATGATTTCGGTAACCTCCAAGCCAGAGTTGTGCAATGTGCGGATAGCAGATTCACGTCCGGAACCAGGACCTTTTACAAACACCTTTACTTTGCGCATTCCTGCATCGAAAGCAACCTTGCAGCAGTCGGCGGCAGCCAACTGAGCGGCGTATGGAGTGTTCTTCTTAGAACCTTTGAAACCCATTTTACCGGCAGAGGCCCATGATACCACCTGACCAGAAAGGTTGGTGATGCTGATGATGATGTTGTTGAAGGTAGCATTGATATGCGCCTCGCCTACCGATTCAACCTTTACCACCCTTTTCTTGGCGGTGACTTTTGCTGTTTTAGCCATTCTTCTTAAGTCAATATTGCAGCGGAATTGCCGCTAATGGTTATTTAGTTACTTTCTTTTTGTTAGCAACTGTCTTACGCTTGCCCTTACGAGTCCTGCAGTTGTTTTTTGTTCTTTGTCCACGAACTGGTAGTCCCAAACGGTGACGAACACCACGGTAACAACCGATATCCATCAGACGCTTGATGTTAAGCTGAACTTCAGAACGAAGTGCACCTTCAACCTTCAAATAATCGTTGATGTAAGAACGGATCTTAGTCAGTTCGTCATCATTCCACTCCTGTACCTTCTTAGAGAAGTCGATACCGGAATCGGTCAGAATCTTTTGCGCGGTTGAGCGGCCTATTCCAAAGATATAGGTCAAGCCAATCTCACCCCTTTTGTTTTTCGGTAAATCAATACCTGCTATACGAGCCATTATTTTGTTTTGGTTTTATCTGTTAGTCAATCACCCCTGGCGCATTTTAAAGCGTGGGTTCTTCTTGTTGATGACGTAAAGACGTCCCTTGCGCCTTACGATCTTACATTCGGCGCTTCTCTTTTTCAAGGAGGGTCTTACTTTCATTTTGTTTGGTTATTTATATCTGTATGTTATTCTTCCTTTTGTTAAATCGTATGGAGACATTTCAACTTTGACCCTGTCGCCAGGCAGGATTTTGATGTAATTCATCCGCATCTTGCCGGAGATATGTGCGATGAGCTCATGGCCGTTTTCCAACTCCACACGGAACATGGCGTTTGACAACGCTTCGATGATCGTTCCGTC